>CANSLL010000005.1 GCA_947647695.1 uncultured Clostridia bacterium
CCAAAATAGAACTTGACTTTCCCGCAAATTCCTATATAATAATATAGATTTCGCAATTCGATACGCGAAATCTCCTTGCTCTCATCCGAGGGCCAATAGACCAGAAGGAGGTGCACAAAATGGCTAAGGTTTCTGCAAAATACGAGGTCGTGTATATCGTCGACCCCACCAAGAGCGAAGAGGAGACTCAGGCGGTCGTCGCCAAGTTCACCGCGCTGGCGGAGCAGAATGCAAGTGCTGTTGAAGTCGAGGAGTGGGGCAAGCGCAAGCTGGCTTACGAGATCGACGATCAGACGGAAGGCTACTATGTCCTGATGTCCTTTGAAAGCGGCGCTGCATTCCCCGCTGAGCTCGACCGCGTGCTCGGCATTACCGACGGCATCATGCGTTCCATGATCGTCTGCAAGGGCTGACAAGGAGGCGCGATATGCTGAATCGTATCATCATCATGGGCAGGCTTGCCCGTGACCCGGAACTCCGGCGCACCCAGAACGGAACGCCTGTGGCGTCCTTCCGCCTGGCAGTGGACCGGGATTTCAAGGACAAGACGACCGGCGAGCGGTCCACAGACTGGATCGACGTGGTCGCCTGGAGACAGACCGCGGAATTTGTTAGCCGTTTCTTCACCAAGGGCCGTATGGCCGTGGTGGAAGGACGGCTCCAGATGCGCGACTGGACCGATAAGGATGGCAACAAACGCACCAGCGCCGAGGTCGTGGCGGATAACGTCTATTTTGGCGATTCCAAGCGCGACGCGGAAAACGGCGGCTATGGCGGCGGCAGTTACGGTGGCGGAAGCGGCTACAGCAGCGCGCCCGCCGGCGGCTACGGCGCTCCCAGCGGCGAGAGCCATTCTGAATTCGCCGAGATCGACGATGTGGACGGCGAGCTGCCGTTCTGATTCTATAAAAGGAGGAAACCTGTATGGCTATGGACCGTGAAAACAGAGGTCCCCGCACCCGCAAGCGCAGAAAGGTCTGCCAGTTCTGCGCGGACAAGTGCGAGTGGATCGATTACAAGGATGCAGCTCGTCTGCACCGCTATATTTCCGAGCGCGGCAAGATCCTGCCCCGCCGGACCACCGGCACCTGCGCAATGCACCAGCGTGAGCTGACCGTCGCGATCAAGCGCGCCCGTCAGATCGCCCTGCTGCCCTTTGTCAGCGACTGATCGAAACGCATATGGTGTCTGCATCCCAAACGATGCAGACACCATATTTTATCTAAGAAAGAAAGGCGGCGTCCACAATGAAACAGTTTCTCTCTGGCACTTTGCTGCTCCTTCTGCTGTTTGGCCTGTCCGGCTGTGCGCAAAACAAAGAGGGCGAGGAAGAAACAGCGGTTGTCAATACCTTTGAACAAACGCCGCCGGAGCTTGTTGCAGGATCTGAAACCGTTCCCTTGAAAACCTACCGTGAAATGAGCGACGGCACATGGGAGGCGGACGGCCATACCTATCAATACAAGCTGGTGGTAACAGGGCGGCTGAGCAACGCCGCAAAGGATACCACCTATATCATACTCAGCAATCTGGAAGAGATCACCTTTGAACAGGCCTGGAAAGCGAGCGGATTAAGCAGCAATTCAGAGGATTATTTCAGCGTGGAGGATGCCGTTTTTGTCGCGATCCAATGATAGGACCGCCCACAGGATACGGCGCCGCAAAAACGAAAACGCGGGCATAAACAGGGCGTTTTCCAAAGGGAAGGAAATTTTTCTATGGCTTTTGACTTCAAAAAGGAATACCGGGAATTTTATCTGCCCAAGGGCGCGCCGGAGATCGTGACCGTACCGGAGCTGTCCTTCGTGGCCGTGCGTGGCAGCGGGGACCCCAACGAACCGGACGGCGCGTATCAGAAAGCCCTGGCCGTATTGTACGCCGTTTCCTACACCATCAAAATGAGCTATAAGGGCAGCCGCCGGATCGAAGGGTTTTTTGCGTACGTCGTACCGCCCTTAGAGGGCTTCTGGCAGCAGGAGGGCAGCGCAGGCGGCGGTATCGACTATGCAAACAAGTCCGCCTTCCGCTGGATCTCCGCCATCCGCCTGCCGGATTTCGTCACCCCGGCGGACTTCGCCTGGGCCGTGGAGGAAGCCGCCCGAAAGAAAAAGCTCGATTGCTCCGGCGCGGAATTCCTGACCCTGGAGGAGGGCCTTTGCGTCCAGATGATGCACAACGGTCCCTACGACAGCGAACCGGCGTCTCTTGCGGTCATGGATGCGTACCTTGCGGAAAACGGGTACGAAAACGACCTGTCCGACACCCGTTTGCATCACGAGATCTACCTCAGCGATCCGCGCCGGACCGCGCCGGAAAAAGGGAAGACCGTGCTCCGCCATCCCATTCGCAAGGCGTAACAGGAATAGGGTGCAGCAGATGGGAAATGCAGTCAAATGGAAGCGATACCGGCAGATCGCCAACCTGTCCGCGCCAAACAACGGCTGGACAAAGGAGCTGAACTTCATCAGCTGGAACGACTGGGAGCCGGTGTATGATATCAGAACCTGGAACAAAGACCACAGCCGCTACGGGAAGGGCGTGACCCTTACGGCGGGCGAGCTGGCGGTGCTCCGGGCGGTTTTGCTGGAAAAATTACCGTAAGAAAATACAAAAAGAGAACACGGGGGACAGAGCGGTTTCGCTCTGTCCCCCGTGTTAGTATTCGATCCCCTTTCGCGCACCGATCCCTTTTTCATACGGGTGGCGGCAGCAGCGCAGCTCGGTGCTGTAGTCCGCCGCTTCCCGCATCCAGTCCGCGGGGCGACGTCCCGTGAGCACCACCTCTTGCTCCGGCGGCTTTTCCAGCACCGCCCGGCGCAGCAGCGTCTCGTCTACGCACCCCTTCTCCACCGCCGCGCAGGCTTCGTCCAGGAGCAGCACGTCCGCACCCGTCTCCATGGCCTGACGCAGATGCTCCGTCTGGAGCCGGTACATCCCGGCCCGCTCTTCATCACTCATCCGGGCCGTGAACGGAGCGCCGTCCTTGCCTCGGAATACCTGTGCTCCCAGGGCGCGCAGCAGCGCGATCTCGCCGCTCTCCCGTCCCTTGAGGAACTGGACGGCCGTCACGGTTTTCCCCGCGCCCAAGGCCCGCAGGGCAAGGCCCATGGCCGCGGTGGTCTTTCCCTTTCCCTCGCCCCAATATAAATGGATCAACCCTTTCATTCAGTATCCCTCCATGATTCGATAGACCGCTTCCATATCCAGCGCGCGCCCCACGCCGTCAGCCAGCAGATCGAACTGCCGCTCCTGATACGCCCTGTGGGTACAAGGCGCCGCCGTCTCCGCCGCCAGCCCTTTGCGCCCGCAGAGGAACGACGCCAACCCCTGGGTCAGGGTCCCGCTGTCAAACAGGCCGTGCAGGTACGTCCCCCATACGTTTCCCCGGCAGCCGCCGTCTTCCGCGCCGCCGTCAAAGCGGCAGAAAGGGGCGTCCTCCCCTATGGTGCGGCCCATGTGGATCTCGTATCCTTCTATGACTGTGCCCTTCCAGGGCTCCGCCGAAATCACGGTCCTTCGTTTTGTGCGGGTCTTTTCCCCTTCAAATACCGTTTCCGCCGCCAGCAGGCCCATCCCCCGGAGGCTGCGCCCCGGCGCGCCCTCCACGCCCTCCGGGTCATGGAGCGCCGTGCCCAGCATTTGATACCCGCCGCAGATGCCCAGCACCGGTCCGCCCATTGCCGCAAATCGAAGGATCGCCCCCTCCAGTCCGTTCTGCCGCAGCCAAAGCAGATCGCCCATGGTCCGCTTCGTACCGGGCAAGATGATGAGGTCCGGCGCGCCCAGGGCGCGTAAGCTGTCCACATAGCGCACGCCGGTCTGGGGATGGGCCTCCAGCGGGGCAAAATCGGTAAAATTGGAAAGATAGGGCAGGCGGATCACCGCAATGTCCAGGGGCTTGCCGGCGGCGCGTGCCGTCAGGCGGGGCGCCAGAGAGTCCTCGTCGTCGATATCCACACGAAGGTACGGTACCACGCCCAGGACGGGTTTTTTCGTTTTTTCCTCCAGCATGGCAAGGCCGGGCCGTAGGATCGTTTCATCCCCCCGGAACTTGTTCACGATCAACCCCGCGATTCGCGCCCGCTCATCCTCCTCCAGCAGGGCGATGGTACCGTAAAGCTGGGCGAACACGCCGCCCCGGTCGATGTCCCCGGCCAGGAGCACGGGCGCATCCACCATGCGGGCAAGGCCCATATTGACGATGTCGTCCTCCTTCAGATTGATCTCTGCTGGACTGCCCGCCCCCTCGATCACAAGGACGTCATACGCCGCCGCCAGCTCCTCATAGGCCGCCAGCACCTCCGGGATCAGCTTTTTTTTATACTTGAAATACTCCGCCGCCGCCATCTGGCCGCGCACCTCGCCGCGGACGATGACCTGACTGCCCGTATCGCTGCTGGGCTTGAGCAGAATCGGGTTCATGCGCACATCCGGCACAATACCGGCCGCCTGGGCCTGTACCGCCTGGGCGCGGCCCATCTCCAGACCCGCGTCCGTCACATAGCTGTTCAGCGCCATGTTTTGGCTTTTGAAGGGCGCGGCGCGCAGGCCGTCCCGGGCGAAAATGCGGCAAAGGGCAGCGCACAGCAGGCTCTTTCCCGCCCCGGACATGGTGCCCTGGATCATGATGTTTTTTGCCCGCTTCATTCCTCTTCCTCCCAGCAGATTTCCCTCAGCGCCCCGATCAGGCGCTCGTTTTCTTCGTGAAGCCGCACCGCGGCGCGGTACCAGCCCTCGCCCAGGCCGTGGTACCCGGCGCAGCCGCGCAGCAGGATTCCCCGGCGCGCCAAAGGCTCCAGCAGGGACCGGGGCGCGTAAAACAACAGATAATTCGCCTCCCCGGGGACGACGTGAAATCTCAGTGCCGTCAGCTGTGCCGCCAGCCAGGGCCGCTCCTTTGCCAAGAAGGCGCGCACCGCGGGCCCCGTCTCCGTCTGCGTGAGCGCCGCCAGTCCCGCCGCCTGGGCCGGTGCGGACACCGCCCAGGGCGGGCCCGCCCTGCCCATGGCCGCCAGATACGCGCCGTCATCGCACAGGCAGTAACCCAGACGCAGCCCCGCCATGGCCCAGAGCTTAGTGAAGGCCTTCAGGATCAGCAAATGACCCGACCCGTCTAAAAACGGCTTCATCGTATGGGACGCCGGATCGTCCAGGAACTCCCCGAAGCACTCGTCCACCACCAGCAGCGCCCCGGCTTCGCGGCAGCGCGCCAAAACCGCCGCCAGCAGCGCCCGGTCCGTCGTGCGGCCGGTGGGATTGTTCGGTTCGCAGAGAAACACCATGTCCGTCCCCGGCACGATGGCGTCCAAAAAATCTTCCCGGAGCAGAAAACCGTCCTCCACCCGGAGCACATAGCGCTCCACGGCGCAATCCGTCAAGGAGAGGGCGGCTTCATATTCGGAAAAGGACGGGGCCGTGACCAGCGCCCGCCGGGGCCGCCGGGCCAGCACGGCGCGGTAGATCAGGTCCGCTGCCCCCGCGCCGCAAAGGCACCAATTTTCATCAACATGCTCCCATGCGGCAATGGCCGCGCGCAGCGCGCGGCAGAGGGGATCGGGATACCGGGGCGGCTCCGCCAGCGCACTGGCCGCGGCGCGCCGCACTGCATCCGGCATTCCAAAGGGATTGAGATTGGCGGAAAAATCCAGCGGCAGCGCGCCGTAGGCGGACCGGTAGCCCGCCCAATCTCCGCCGTGCTCCGGCGGTCTGTGCTCCCCCATGGCAATCCCTCCTTATCAACTCCAAAGCCATAAAATCAAAAAACGCAGGCAAAGACCCACGCCCAATGCCAAAGCGCCCGCAGCGTACAGCATCCGGTGTGCCCGCAGGATATCCCGCGGCTCTATGGGCCGCGTACCGTCGCCGATGACCGGCTTGTCGTACACCGTTCCAAAGTAGACCGCCGGTCCCGCCAGGGCAACGCCCAGCGCGCCGGCGCAGGCGCTCTCCGTCTGGGCCGCGTTGGGACTGGCGTGCTTCCTCCGGTCCCGCCGCCAGATGCGCCATGCGCTGCAACCATCGTGGCCGGTCAAAAACGCGGCGGCGATCCACAGCAGCGCAGCGATGCGGGCGGGCAGGTAGTTGGCCGCGTCGTCCAGCCGCGCCGCGGCCCGCCCGAAATAGAGGTAGCGGCTGTTGCGGTAGCCCACCATACTATCCATCGTGTTGACCGCCTTATAGGCCAGCGCCAGGGGCGCGCCGCCCAGGAGCATATAAAACAGCGGGGCCGCCACGCCGTCGGAAAAGTTTTCCGCCACAGTCTCCACCGCCGCCCGCGTCACGCCCGCCGCGTCCAGCCGGTCCGTCTCCCGGCCCACGATACGCCCCACCGCCGCCCGTGCAGCGGGCAGGCCGTCCCGCTCCAGCGCCTGCCAGACCCTCCGGCTCTCCATCGCCAGACCCCGCAGCGCCAGCGCCTGCCAGCACCAGAAGGTCTGTATCAGAAAATACGCCGCCGGATGCAGCCGCCATGCCAGGACGCAGACTGCGCCGCACAGCGCCAGCGTTCCCAGCGGGAGCACAGCCGCCAGCACGGCTCCCGCCCAAAACTCGCCCCGGGGCGTCCCGGGGAACCGCCGCCGCAGTCCCTTCTCCAACGCAGTCACACACCGTCCCATGACCACCACGGGATGGAGCAGCCACGGCGGGTCTGCAAACAGCAGATCAAGACAGGAGGCACAGAGAACGGCCCAAAAAAGGATCATGTGCCATCCTCCTTTGCATACGCCACCGTTTCCATAAGGGCCAGTACTCCCGTTTTCCGCCACAGGGAGGCGTCGAGCAAAAAACCGCCGCCCACGGGAGCACGCCAGTCAAAATAGTCCCGCCGGGGCACGCCCCAACGCTCCAGCACCGCCATCTGGGTGCCGCCGTGGGCCACGATGACCAGCGTTTTTTCCTCCGTTGCCAGCGCCGCGTCCAGCAGACGCGCAAAGGCAGCGCAGGTGCGCCCGCAGAAGGACGCTTTGTCCTCCCCCTCCGGGATGTATCCCGTGCAGCCGCCGTCCACCCAGCGCCGGTAAGCGCCGTCGCCAGCCAACTCCCGGTACGTCTTTCCTTCAAAGAGGCCAAAATCCATCTCCCGGAAATTCTCCACCACCCGTTGCTCCGCCGTCGGAAACCAGACCGACGCCGTCTGACGCGCCCGGAGCATGGGCGAGACCCAAACGTGCTCCGGCGAAAATGCCGGCGGTCGGAGCGCCCGAACGCCCGCCTCGGACAGGGGGGTATCCAACCGTCCCTGATAGCGCCCTTCCCCATTGAGCGCCGTTTCTCCGTGACGCAGGAGATAGACCCTCATGACTGCGCCTCCGCGTCCTTGAGCACGACGGGCAACCCATAAAACACCCGAATCACCCGTTCAGCCCGGGCGGCCAGCAGGCACAGCAGCCGTCCCTCCGCCTCCCGCGCCTCCCGCGCTTCCCGCTCCACGGGCACAATGCCGCCTCCGGTCTCCGTGGCGATCACGACCGCGTGCCGGGCCAGCTCCTCCGCCAGGGACGGCAGGTCCGTACAGCCCGCCGCCAGCGTCTGAGCGTCCCAGACCGCATACCGGGCCAGCTCCGGGCGCGTACAGCCCAAAAGGGCGCAGGCATATTCTTTTTTCCCGCTGTACAGCGGCCCAAGGATCAACACCATCGCATTCCCTCCAGCAACTGGCAGACGGCCAGCGCCGCCAGCATCCAAAGCTCCGCCTTCTGCAAAAACCACCCGGCAAGATCGCCGGAAATGCCTCCAAATTCCCGCATCGCCACCGTGTGATAGCGCCGGAAAACAGCCAGTCCCACGGCCAGCAGCACCGCGCCGGAAACGCCCGTCAAAAGCAGCGCCGCGCCCGCCAGCACGGCAACCAGGAGCAGCATCCGCCGCACGCCTTTTTTCTCCGCCGCCGCCGCATAGGTATGGGCAAGGCCGGTATCCTTCGCCAGGGGAAAGGTCACAATCGCAAAACCGGACAGCGTCCGGGACAGCACGAAGACCGCGCCCATGCTCCACAGCGCGGCAGGTTCCGGATCCAGGGCCGTACACAGGGCCGTGTACGCAACGAAATACACACACAGGCGGATCACCGCAAAAGCGCCGCAGCGGGGGTCCTTCAAAATCTCCTGTTTTTTCTCCGGCGGAGCGCAGCTGGCCAGGGCGTCGCAGGTGTCGGCATAGCCGTCCAGATGGATCCCGCCGGTGAGCAGCACGGGGATCAGGCACCAGCCCGCCCCCCGCAGGAGGGCCGGAGCACAAACCGCGCCGCAGAACGCGCCCCACAGCCACCAGAGGAGGCCGCACACCAATCCCACCAAGGGAAACGCCGCCAATGCCCAGCGCATGTTTTTTTCATCCCACGGGCACCGGGGCACCGGGAGCACGGAAAACATGGCAAAGGCCACAAAGACCGTCCGCAAAACTGTCACCATTCCGGCTCCTTTCCCTTGTAATACTGGGCGCAGCCGCACACCACTTCACACACGTTGTCCGCCTGCGCGCACAGCGCGCGGTGGATGCGCGCCAGCAGGCGGAGGTACCGGTCCGTATCCCCGGCATAGTCCCGTCCGCCGGTGCAGACCTCGCTGCTCACCGCCACCAGATGGGTGCATTGCCGTCTCAGATGGGCCACGCCCTCCATTACGGCGCGATAAGCGCCGTCGGCCTCTCCCGCTCCGGCGGGCCCATACAGCTCGTTCGCCGCCAAATTGCCCAAACACTCCAGCAGCACCGCGCCCCGGCCCGGCAAGTCCAGGGCGGATAAATTTGTATACCGTTCGACCGTTTCAAAGCCTCCTCCCGCCCGCAGGGCGCGATGCTTCGCGACCCGCGCGGCGGCCTCCGCGCCGTATGGCTCCATCGTGGCGATGTAATAACGAACCTCCGCACCGGTTCGCGCAATCAGGGATTCCCCATAGGCGCTCTTGCCGCTGGACGCACCGCCGATCACCAGAGTGAACATCACGCGCCGCCTCCCAGGGGACGGTACGCGGGGATGCCGCAGTCGCCGAAGGTGCGCCCGCCCTCGTAGACGGCCCAGGCCATGTCCAGCAGCGGGATGGCCGCCACCGCGCCCGTGCCCTCTCCCAAACGCATCCGGGCCGTGATCAGCGGCTCCTTGTCCAGCAGCGCCAGCACCTGTCCCCCCGCCGGTTCGGCGGACACATGGCTTGCAAACACCGCTTTGGCCGCGGCAGGACACAGCCGCACCGCGCATAGCGCCGCCACCGCGCTGATAAACCCGTCCATCAGCACCGGGACGCGATACCGCGCGCCGCCTAAAAACACGCCGCACAGACCCGCCAGGTCAAACCCGCCCACCTTAGCAAGCACGTCCAGCGGGTCCTCCCCGCAGGGCCGGTTGCACGCCAGCGCCTGGGCCACGGCGCGCCTTTTCCGCGCAAGGCCCTCATCCGAAAGACCCGCGCCCCGGCCCACGCACGCCTCCGGCGTCATGCCCGTCAGGGCGCTGAGCACCGCGCTGGACGTGGTCGTATTGCCGATGCCCATCTCCCCCGTCGCCAGCAGGCGCACGCCCGCATCCCGCTGGGCCTCCACCAGCGCCGCGCCGGTCAGGACCGCCTGCTCCGCCTGAGCGCGGGTCATGGCCGCACCCTGGGTGATATCGCCGGTCCCGTTGCCCACGCGCCGGGAAAGGACCCCGGACGTGGGCGGAAAGTCCAATACACCCATGTCCACCGGGACCACGGCGCACCGGGCCACCTGGGCCATTTTGCACACAGACGCCTCTCCCGCAGCGATATTTTTCGTGACGACCGCCGTCACCTCGCTGCCCGTTTGGGTCACGCCCCGGCGCACCACGCCGTTGTCGGCGCACAGCACCAGCACCGCCCGCCGGGAAAGGCTGATCTCCGCGCTGCACGTCAAAGCCGCGATCTCCTCAATGGCCGTCTCCAGCAAGCCGAGACTGCCCAGGGGCTTCGCCACCGCCGCCCAGCGCCGGCGGGCCTCCTCCCGGGCCTGGTTTTCCTCGGGCCGGTCCTTGATGGCGCCGAGCAGCGCCTGCACCGTCCGCTCCTTCATCGCCGCGTTTCCTCCTTTTCATACTCCGCCGCCGCGTCTATGAACCGTTGGGCCAGACAGGGACGGCCGGCAAAGTAAAGATGGGGAAAGGCCGCGTAAAGGCGTTTCCCCACAAAGCCGCAGGACCAGCGCTGTCCTGTGGCGGCCTTGACAGCCGTCAGAGCCGTGCCGTTTTCGGTGGAATCCCAATAGTGGAACTCGTGGACCGGGACCCGCTCCCCCTTGCGAAAAAGCAAGCTGTCCTCCGCCGCCGTCAGTTCGGCGTACCCGAACCGCACCAGGCGGTCCTTTTTCACCGCCGTGCCGGGCAGGACGCCCGCCATGGGGTACGCCGCGCCGTCCGTTCCCTGCAAGCTCCGGCCCAGGTACAAAAAACCGCCGCACTCGGCCACTGTGGGCATCCCCGCCTCCACCGCCGCGCGGACCGCCCGGCGCATGGAACCGTTTTCCGCCAGACGGCGGGCGTACAGCTCCGGGTAGCCTCCGGGAAGGTACAGCCCGCATGCCCTCTCCGGCAGGGTGCTGTCTTTGAGCGGGCTGAAGGGCAGCAGCTCCGCTCCCGCCGCACGAAAAATCTCATACGTCTCCCGGTAGGCAAAGCAAAACGCCCGATCCTCCGCCACGGCGATGGGAACGCAGCGCACCGCCGCTGCGGTTTCCGGTACGGCAGGGTGCTCCCGCCGCACGCCCAGGGCGAGAAAGCGCGGCCAGTTCAGTGTTTTCGACAGCTGTTCCGCCAGGGCGGTACAGCGCACGGAAAGGTCCGCGACTTCCGCCGCCGTACAAAGACCCAAATGGCGGCTCTCCAGCGCCGCCTCGTCCAGAATGGGAAGATACCCCAGCACCGGCAGGCCCGTCTCCCGCTCCAGCACCGGCCCCAGCCGCGCCGCCAGGGACGCGGTGCAGCCGTTGAGGAAAAGCCCCGCGATGCGGCTGCGGGACCGGAAATTCCGCAGGCCGTTGATCTGGGCCGCCAGCGTCAAACAGGCGCCTTTGGGGCGCACCACTAAGAGCACCGGAAGGTCCAGGGTATCCGCGATATGCCAGGCGCTGGCCCTGTCGCTGCCGCCGATGCCATCGTAAAACCCCATGGCTCCCTCGGTGACCGCGGCCCCGTGGCCCGCCGCGCAGCGGCCGTAATGGCGGCGCAGGCAGTCCTCACCGGACAGAAAGAGGTCCAGATTGTGGCTTTCCACGCCCAATACGGCACGGTGGAACATGGGGTCGATATAGTCCGGGCCGCATTTGAACGCGCAGGGCGTCATGCCCCGTTCCCTGAGCGCCGCCAACAGCGCGCAGACCACCACGGTTTTTCCGCTGCCCGACGATGCCGCGGCAATCATCCACTCAACCATGTTCCTGCCCGCCCTTCAAAAGCGTGAACTGGTACGCCGCCCGCCGCCGTTTCTGCGGTTCCTTCCCGGAGCGGTCCGCCCCTGTCCCTTCTGCGGCTTGTGGCGCAGCAGGAAGATCAACGCCAGTACGCCGGTCATGACCAGCGCGTCCCCTAATCCAAACAGCTCCAGCATCACGGGTTTGGCATAGGCTTCCTCCGGCAGCGCGCCGGATTCAAACGTCAGCGTCCCGCCGTACCACCTTTCCTCAAAAATGCTCCAGACGGCGCAGTCCATTTCCTTGTCCAGCGCCTCCAGGGGAAAGGTGTAGGTATAGTTTCCCCGGCCGTTTTCCTCAAAATGGATATACGCTTCCTCTTTTGCGGCCTGGGCTTCCTCCACCGTGCCCGGATACAACTTTCCATACTCCGTGCCCGTCAAGACCAGGCAGACCTCCATCCGTCCGTTCCTTACGGTCAGCCGCGCGCTTTCCACGTCGAACACGGGCGAGGCGGAGCGGACGGTGATCTCGTACTGCCCATCCGCCAAAGCGGCGGCATAGACCGGCGCTTCCCCTTCCCCGTCCGCCAGTGCCGCGGGACAAAGCAGCGCCGCGGTCAGAAGCAGCGCCATGGTCCAAAGCAGCGCCCTTCCTTTTTTCACAAGAACCCCTCCTCAAGCATACGCCCTCGCACCGGCGGAACCGGCCCGTATCTATTCTCCGCGCCCTTCCTCGGAGGCCGCCCCAGGTTACCGTGCGTCTTCATTTCCAAAATACGCCTGATACAACGCCTGGGGCAGATCGAACAGCGTCTCGATCAACGTCCCGTTCAAGATCTCCTCCGGCGGACCGGCCCGCAGCACCGCGCCGTCCTTGATGCAGACGGTCCAGTCCGACACCCGGCGCACAAACTCCAGCTCGTGCATGGACATCACCACAGCCAGTCCCCGCTGGCGCGTCAAACGCCGCAGCACCTCCAAAAAGCCGATCTTGTGGTGGATATCCAGATAAGACGTGGGCTCGTCCAGAACCAGCACCTTCGGCTCCTGGCAGATGGCGCGGGCCAGCAGCACCCGCTGGCGCTGGCCGTCGCTGATGGCGAGGAAATCCCGGTCCTGCAAATCCTCCGCCTCCACCAGACGCAGCGCGCTGGCGACCTTTTCCCGGTCCTCCCGACGCAGCAGGCCCATATGCCCCGTATACGGATACCGGCCCATGGCCACCACGTCCCGGCACGTCATCAGCTCCGGCCGGACGCGTTCGGTGAGCACCACGGCCAGCTCCCGCGCCAGGTCCCGGCGCGTATACGTCTCCATGGGCTTTTGGTGGAGAAACACCGTGCCGCCGCATTTGGGCAGATGACCCGTCAACGTTTTCAGGATCGTGGACTTCCCGCTGCCGTTGGGGCCAATCAAGGTCACGATCCGGCCCGCGGCCACTTGCAGCGCGATATCCTCGATCAGCGGCACGGAGCCGTAGCCCACGGCCAGATCCTTTGTGGACAGGCGCTCCTCCATCATCCCTCGCCCCGCTTTCCGCGTACCATCATAAACAGCACCACCGGCGCGCCGAAGGCCGCCGTGACGGTGCTGATGCTCAGCTCCGTGGGAGAAAATACCGTGCGGGCGATCATATCGCAGATCATACAGCACAGCCCGCCACCGAGCAGGCAAGCGGGGATCAGCAAAAGCGGCCGGCTGGTCCGCAGCAGCGCCTTCATCAGGTAAGGCACCGCGATGCCCACAAAGGAGACCGGTCCCGCAAAGGCCGTCACACAGGCGGCCAGAAGGCTGGAAAACAAAATCAACAGCGTGCGCAGGCGGCGCAGGTCCACGCCCACGCTCTCCGCGTAGGCCTCCCCCAGCTGGTAGGCGTGGATGGGCTTGGCCAGCAAAAAGACGCAGGCGGACACCGCAGCCGTCACGACCGCCATCGCCCGGACATTTTCCCAATTCATGCCGGAAAAGGTGCCCAGCGACCAGTTATGCAGGTTCACGATGTTGGCGTCGTCGGCAAAGGTGACGGCGAAATCGGTAACGGCGGAGCAGATATAGCCGATCATCACGCCGCTGACAATGAGCATGGACATGCCCCGCACCCGCCGGGCCACCAGCAGGACAAAGCCCATGGAGAGCATGGCCCCCACAAAGGCCGCGGCGATCAGGAACACCGCGCCGGCGCCGTGGGCGCGCTCCAGAAGGAAAATCATCGCCAGGGCCACCGTCAGCTTTGCGCCGGAGGAAATGCCCAGCACAAAGGGTCCGGCGATGGGATTGTGAAAAAACACCTGCAACAGATAGCCCGACAGCGCCAGGGCGCCGCCCAGGATCATCCCTGCCAGCAGACGGGGCAGGCGGATCTTCCACAGCACCTCCGCCGCCAGGGAATCCTCCCCGCCGGACAGCAGGACCCCCAGCACCTCCCCCGGCGCAATGGGCACGCTGCCGCTGCACAGGCTCCAGAGGAAACACACGCCACAGCCGCACGCCAGCAGCGCAAAGGCCGCAGCGTACCGCCGCCGGAGCACGCGGTCCTCCCGTCCTGTCATGCCGCGCTCCGGGGCAGACGGCAGAGGAATTGCAGATCCTCCGCTTCCTCCGGCGCCGTAAAGATCAGGTGCATCTCATAGACCATCCGGCCAAGGGCAAGCGTCTCCTGATAAAAGCGGGGCTGGGTACACCAGACGTTGCCCTCCCGCACCGCTTTGCAGTCCTTGAGCAAGCCGTTCCGTGCCACAAGTTCCTCAATGGACGCCACACCGCCGCCGAGGGAATTGTTGTAAAGGATCACGTCCGCGTCTTTCACTTCCTCGTAAAACTGCTCCATCTCCATGGTCACCGAGGACTTGGTGCTCTCAGGATCGTCCAGGCTGGCAAAGACGTTTTCGCCGCCCGCCATGGCGATCATTTTCGACACATAATCCCCGGAGCGCCGCGCCACGGCCTGTCCCTTGGAATTGATGTAGAAGAACGCGACGGTCCGACCCTCTCCCTCTTCTGCCGCCACGCCGTCCATATACGCCCGCTGCTCTTCAAACAGCGCCTCCGCCGCAGCGCTCTTGCCCAAGATCTCTCCGTAGACCTTGACCCATTCGCTCCGTCCCAGAGGATGGGACTCCCGGTTGGAGCAGTCCACAAAGACCAGGATGCCCAGCTCCTGGAGCTTTTCCCCCACCTCCGGCGTCTGCTCGATCATGGCCGTCTCCACCGCCATGGTGCAGCCGGAGGCGAGGAGCAGCTCATAATCCGGCTCGCTGTATTCGCCCACATAGCGCAGTTTTCCCGCTTCCATCGCCCGGCGGGGCGCGTCTAAATACCAGCCGTCCTCCTTCGTAGAGGTGAACGTCACCGCGTCCATGTTCTCCAGCCTGTCAAACAGGCCCACGACGGCGTTGGCCGCCACATAAAGGTTCCCCACAGGCTGCCGGATCACAAAAATGTCCTCGTCCAGTCCCTCCGGCACCGCGCCGTCCTCGGGCACGACCAGATACCGCGCGCCGCCGTCGATACCGATCAGGGAATATCCCCCCTTGTAGCGGTCGATGGTAAACTGCTCTGCATAGGCCAGCGGCACATGCTCGGAAAGGGACAGCCCCGCCAGGGTATCCTCTTCCTCCGTGTTCTGGGGCTTCGCCCCGCAGCCGGCCGCCAGCAGGGCGGCCAGCAGCAGTACCGCCGCCCAAAAAAGTCCTGTTTTCTGTTTCATGTTTTCTTCCTCCCGTCATAGGTCCATCCTGAGCCGCCCCGGGGTCTCCGGGCCTTCCCGGCCCGTCTGCGTCCGCGGGCAGAAACAGCGGGACAGAAGCCTGTCCCGCTGCAATAGACCCACTGGTGGAAAAGGGTGCACTTCCCCCTTGTTCTCCGGCGGCCGCTTCCCATCTGCCCGGAACGGCAATCCCTGTCCTCGCGCGCGGCGGGCCTTCCGGCTGACGGTCCTGTACGGCCGTTCACGGCAGTGGCTGCTGCATGGGTCTCTCCCATTTTCCCCGCTTGACGGGAGCATCGCGCTCCCACGCGCACCGATCCAATTTTCTCTCTGTTATCTGCCGCAGCCGCAGCCGCAGTCCTGAGCGCCGGTGGGACTGTTCAGCGAATCATCCTCGTCGATCCAGCGCTGCACGGGGATGACCTCGAAGGTGTCCGCCGTGCGGCGGATCACGACCTGTTCCAGTCCCGCGTTGATAATCATCCGGCGGCACATGGCGCAGGACGTGGCGTCCTGGAGCAGCTCGCCCGTGCGGGCGTCCCGTCCGGCAAGGTAGATCGTGCCGCCTACCGTGTCCCGCCGCGCGGCGGAGATGATGGCGTTGGCTTCGGCGTGGACGCTGCGGCAAAGCTCATACCGCTCGCCGCGGGGCACCCGCAGCTGCTCGCGGGTACAGTAGCCCAGATCCACACAGTTTTTCCGGCCCCGGGGCGCGCCATTGTAGCCCGTGGCGATGATCTCGTCGTTTTTTACGATAATCGCCCCATAGAGCCGGCGCAGGCATGTCGCACGCTTGAGTACACTTTCGGCAATATCAAGATAGTAATTTTCCTTGCTGATGCGCCGCATAACGCGCCCCCCTTCGGATGTGTGTTTCAGTATACCCTGAACGGGGCCAAGATTCAAGGGCTTTTCCTGCTTTTTCCCCGAAAAAGGACCGGGCGGGTCCCAAAAGCGGCCCTGCCGCTTCCCGCAGCAGGCAAAGCGCCCTTATTCCTCCGCCGCGCCGTCCGGCCGGGCAGGCCGGAGCATGGATACGGCGGTGATTGCCATGATGAGCAGCAGGATCACGCTCAGGACCGTGGCGTTCAGCGAGACCGTAAAGACCGTGCCCGCCAGGGCGCCCAGAACGCCGAAGGTGCTCGCCGCCAAAACGGCTTTTTTCTGATAGACGCCGCTGCGCAGCACCCGGATGCCCCCCGCCATGGGACTGGCCACGCCCATGGCCAGCATCAGCGACAGGGTGCTCATGGGCGACATGCCCAACAGCAAAAACAGGGCGATGGCCGGCGGCTTCATGGGAACGCCGAACATATTGATAAAGCCGAAGAAAAATATAATGGGCAGGGCAATACACAACTGCCAGGCCGTCAGGGACGACGCCGTGCCCACCGTACCGGCGGACACCGCCATCTTTAGCACCAGCGCCCCCATGGAAAACAGCATGGCCGCGCCCATGATCCGGCGGATGGTCCTGCCGCTCAGAGACGTCATCACCCGCGCGCCGGCAAGGCTGCCCGCCACAATGGCCGCCATGCACAGCAGCAGCGTGGGAAGCCCCAGCGTCTCCCCGCCGCGCAGATAGGAAAAGGAGATGACCGCGCTGGGAAAGACCGCGCCGGCCACCAGCGTGCCCGGCAAGCGCCGGTCCTCCACCCAGGCTGTTTTTTGAAACAGCAAGGTGTTCAGGATAAAATCGGGAAAGCCCATGGTCGTGAGAAAATACACTGCGATCTCGCTGAGGGACATTTTCCAAAACACGCCCCGCTCCGCCTTCACGGCCTCTTTCTCCCTCCAGGCGCTCCAAAACAGGCACACGGCGTAAACCATGCCGTAGATCAGAATGAAAACGGCAATGTACCACTGTATGTTCACTTCCAGCACCGCCCCTCAGCCGTTGGACGCGCGGTCGATCAGGCCGCTCCCGGACGCGCCGTGCTGGACGCGGTAGCGCAGGGTCATTTCCACATAGCCCGTCATGACGGAGATGAAATCCGCATTCGTCGGCCTGCCGCTGCGGCGCTTGACCGTAGCGCCGAACAGACGGCTCTGGAACTCCCGGTCCCCCTCCCGCCAAGCGCTTTCAATGGCGGACCGGAGGGCGCGGTCCACATTGTCGATCGTATCATTCGGCCCCCGCAGCACGCGGCTGAACAGATTCTTTCGGATGGGACGGCGCAGCAGAGAGCGGTCGTTTACGGCCAGGAGCAGCATATCCCGTGCCAGGACCGTCCCCTCGTTGTTCGGCGGCATCCCCACGGCGTACAACGCCGAGACGATCTCCCATTCCAGCTCCGCAGGCGCCATCCGCGTTTTCGCGCTCCGGGCCGCGGCCTCCCTGACCCGCATCTGCACCGACGGCAGGTCGCAGGGTTTGACCATAAAATAATACGCGCCCTTATCCATGACGCTTTGGACCGTCTGCATCCGCGTCTGGGCAGACAGAACGATCGCCCGGCCCGCACGGCCCTCCCGCTGTAACGCATCCAGCACGCCCAGGCCGTCTAAGCCCGGCAGCGTCAGTTCCAGGACAAGAACCGCATCCCGATGCTCCTCCATCGCCTGCAATGCGGCGCGCCCGTCGCCCACGCTGGCGTATACGGTGCATTCGCCGCTCTCCTCCAAGGCGCTGCAAAGCATGGCGCGGAAGTCTTCATCCGTATCGGCCAGGATCACGCCCGTTTTTTCGTTCATCCACTCTTTCCCCTATCTCGTTGATTTGATTGTACATCCCATCCATGCCGGTCTGTCCCAGGCGCGGACGCACAAGAGAAAAGCGGCGCCTACACCCGCTTTCCCGTCTGCTCCTTATAATAGCATATTACTACTTTCTCAATTTTACGACAAGGGATTTCCCATAAAAAAGCAAAAAAACGGGCTGCTTTTTCACTTCCGAAAAAACAACCCGTTTTGTTCACGCTTTCGCCGCCTTTTTTGCGCGGCGTTCCTCGATGGCTTCCTTCAAAATCATGTCCTTGACCTTCATCAGCCGCACAATGCTGCCGCGTTCATTTTCCTCCAGCTTCATGGCAATGACGCGGATGTTCTCCTCCAGCTCCGGGATCATGACATATTCCAAAGCGTTGACCCGGCGGCGGGTCGTCTCGATCTCCCGCGCCATCAGCTGCACCGCCTTCTCCGCACCGGCCAGCTCCAGCATCCTGGAAAGGGCCTCGGAAAAGCGTCTCAGGGCATCGTCCAGGGCGGCGCTCGTCTGAGCGGCGCCGTAGGGACGCCCACCGGCGCCGCCGGAAAAGGAAAATTCAGGAAGGGCCACGCCCATACGGCTGGCCATGGTCACCGTCAGCTCTACGCGTCCGCCGGGACAGAGCAGGGCGCTACCCAGAAATTCCGGCGGCAGAACGGCGGCCGCCCTGTCCAGGGCGGCATACGCCTCCGCCAGAGCTTTCTCCAGGTCCGTTCGCATGGTCTGGACCGTGCGCACCTGGGCCAAAAACTGGCGCATCAGTTCATCGCGCTTGTCCTTCAGCAGCTTATGCCCCCGCCGCGCCGTGCGCAGGCGGCCCTTCAGCCGCGTCAGCTCCATGCGGGTGGGATTGACGGTCTTGCGCGCCATGGGACACCTCCTCCCTGGGATAATATTGATCGATATGCTCCGGCTTGACTCGTTTCAGCTCCGCCTTGGGCAGAATGCCCAGCAGCTGCCAGCCCAGATCCAGCGTCTCCTCAATGCTGCGGTTTTCATTGCTGCCCTGGCTGACGTAGCGCCGCTCAAATTCATCGGCAAATTTTGCATACAGCCGGTCCGTCTCCGAAAGGGCGGCCTCGCCCATGACCGTGGCCAGCTCCCGCGCCTCCTTGCCCGCGGCGTAGGCTGCAAATAACTGGTTCATCGTACCGGCATGGTCGGCGCGGGTCTTGCCCTCGCCGATACCCTTGTCCTTCAGACGGGACAGAGACGGCAGCACGTCCACCGGCGGCAGGATGCCCCGGCGGTACAGCTCCCGGCTGAGGATGATCTGCCCCTCGGTGATATAGCCCGTCAGGTCGGGGATGGGATGGGTCTTGTCGTCCTCGGGCATGGTCAGGATGGGCAACATGGTCACGGAGCCCTTTTTGCCCAGCTTGCGGCCCGCCCGCTCGTACATGGTCGCCAGGTCGGTGTAGAGGTACCCCGGATACCCCCGGCGGCCCGGCACTTCCTTGCGGGCGGCGGAGACCTCCCGCTGGGCCTCGGCGTAGTTGGTGATGTCGGTGAGGATGACGAGGACGTGCATATCCTGCTCAAAGGCAAGATATTCCGCCGCCGTCAGGGCCATACGGGGCGCGGCAATGCGCTCCACCGCCGCCTCGTTTGCCAGGTTGATGAATAGTACCGTCCGTTCCAGCGCGCCGGTGCGGCGGAAATCCTGACGGAAAAACTCCGCTTCCTCAAAGGTGATGCCGATAGCCGCAAAGACCACGGCAAAATTGCTCTCGTCTCCCAGGACCCGCGCCTGCCGGGCGATCTGGGCCGCCAGGGAGGCATGGGGCAGGCCGGAGCCGGAGAAGATCGGCAGTTTCTGTCCGCGCACCAGGGTGTTGAGCCCGTCGATGGTGGAGATGCCCGTCTGGATGAATTCATCGGGGTAGTCCCGTCCCGCCGGGTTCATGGGGCGGCCGTTGATGTCCAGATACGCATCGCACAGCAGCGGCGCGCCGCCGTCGATGGGCACGCCCATGCCGGAAAAGACCCGGCCCAGCATATCCTTTGACACGCCCAATTGCAGCGGGTGGCCGAGGAACCGGACGCCCGCGGTGGCCAGATTGATCCCCGCGGCGCTTTCAAACAGCTGCACCACAGCCCGGCCGCCGTCCACCTCCAGCACGCGGCAGAGCCTGCGCTCCCCGTTTTGCAGGCGGATCTCCGCCAGCTCGTCGTAGCCGACGCCCTCCACGCCGTCGACCACCATCAGCGGGCCGGAGATCTCCCGCACCGTATGATATTCCCGGATCATGCCTGTACACCTCCCTGCGCCTGCGCGGCGATCTGCCGGGCCATAGTTATTTCGATTGCCTCATATCCGGCGCGCCAGGAATCCCTGTCCGCCGTTTTCGCCCGGCCCAGCTCCTCGCGCACCGGCAAGGCAAAGAGAGCCTCGGCCTCCGCGCCGCGCTCCACCGCGTCCCGGCAAAGGCCGTCCCAGCGCAAGATCAGGCGCAGCAATCCCTCCTGCTGCGGCAAGGGCGTATAGGAATCCTCGGGCAAAAAGGCGTTTTGCTGGAGGAAGTCCTCCCGGAGCATCCGGGCCGTCTCCAGCGTCAGCCGGTCGGCGGCGGACAAGGCGTCCCGGCCCACCAGGCGCACGATCTCCTGGAGATTTTCCTCCTCCTGAAGCAAGGCCATCGCCTGGGCGCGCAGGGCCGGGAATCCTTCGCTCAGCTGTTCCCGGTACCATGGCCCCATGGAATCGACGTAGAGGGAATAGGAATTCAGCCAGTTGATGGCGGGGAAATGGCGGCGGTACGCCAGATTCGCGTCCAGGGACCAGAACACCTTGACGATGCGCATGGTGCCCTGGGCCACCGGCTCGCTCAGGTCGCCGCCGGGGGGCGACACCGCGCCCACCGCCGTCAGGCTGCCCTGGCGGGATTGGCTTCCCAGCGTCTCCACGACCCCCGCCCGCTCGTAAAACTGGGCCAGGCGAGAGGATAGATACGCCGGGTAGCCCTCCTCGCCGGGCATCTCCTCCAGGCGGCCGGACATTTCCCGCAGCGCCTCGGCCCAGCGGGAGGTGGAGTCGGCGATGACGGCCACATCGTAGCCCATATCCCGGAAGTATTCGGCGATGGTGATGCCTGTGTAAACCGACGCCTCCCGGGCCGCCACGGGCATATCCGACGTGTTGGCGATCAGCACCGTGCGTTCCATCAGGCTCCGTCCCGTGCGGGGGTCCGTCAGCTCCGGGAACTCCCGGAGTACGTCGGTCATCTCGTTGCCCCGCTCGCCGCAGCCGATGTAGACCACGATGTCCACATCCGCCCATTTTGCCAGCTGATGCTGCACCACCGTTTTGCCGGAGCCGAAGGGTCCGGGCACGGCGGCGGTGCCGCCCTTGGCCAGGGGAAACAGTGTGTCGATGATCCGCTGGCCCGTGGCCAGGGGCGTCTGGGGCGGGAGCTTCTTGCGGTAGGGCCGCCCTTTGCGCACCGGCCAGCGCTGGACCATGGTCAGGGACCGCTCCCCCGCCTCCGTCTCCACCACGGCGATGGTATCCTGTAAGGTATAGCGCCCCGCCTTGACGATCCGTTTCAGCGTTCCCCCGGCGTCCCCAGGGACCAGGATGCGGTGCTCCACCGCCGCCGTCTCCTGTACCGTGCCGAGGATATCCCCCGGCTCCACCCGCTGGCCCGCTTTGACTGCCGGGACAAACTCCCATGCCTTGTCCCGGGGCAGGGCGGGCACGGAGACGCCCCGCTGGAGATTGCTGCCCGTCTCCTTCAGCAGCGACAACAACGGGCGCTGGATGCCATCATAGATCGTGCCGATCATGCCCGGCCCCAGCTCCGCCGACAGCGGCGCGCCCGTGGTCTCAACGGCGGCGCCGGGACCGAGGCCCCCCGTCTCCTCGTAGACCTGGATCGACGCACGGCCGCCGGTCATATTCAGGATCTCCCCGATCAAGCGGTCCGGCCCCACATGGACCACATCCGCCATACCGGCGTCCTCCATCCCTTCGGCCACCACCAGGGGGCCTGCTACTTTTACGATACTTCCCTGTTTCAATCCCTTCGCCTCCTGTTTCCCTTTACGCGATATCCGCGCCTACGGCGCGTAGGACCGATGCGCGCAGCAGCTCCGCCGCCGCGCTGGTCCCACCCTCCGCCGCCGGCAGCAAAATGACCGCTGGCAGCGGTTGGGCGCTGCATTGTTCCACTTGGGCGCGCAGCGCCGGCAGCAGCTCCTCGGAAAGATAGATCAACGCGTACCCCTCTTCCCGCATCCTCGAAAACGCCTGGCGCGCCGTCTCCGCGTCCTCCGCGAACACCGTGTCCATCCCCAGGGCATGGAACGCCAGCATCCGGCGGCGCGGTCCCAATACGCCGATTTTCGCCATGATATCTTCCTCCATCCATTTTTGAAAAAGCGCGTCCGTTCACAACAGATCATCCCACGGATGCTCCCTATCGTGCTCCGCGCCGCCGTTTTGTTGTTCCGCCAGGATCAGCCGCGCCGCCGCGCTGTGCAGCTCCAGCATCAGGAAAAAGCCCAGCAGCGTTTCCGGCCCATAGGGCCGCCGCCGGCAGGTCCCGGCAAAGTCCCTCAGCTCCCCGGCAAAGGCGCGGGCGGCGGCAAAGGCGTTCCCGCCCTCCGCCGCGGCGCGCAGCGCGGGCCGGGAGAATGCTGCGGCAAGGGTCCCGGCGGACAGGGCGTCCAGGATACGGCCCGGAGCGGCGTCCCCGCCCGGCAGCAGCAGCTCCTCCACCGCGCCGGGGGCGGCGTCCTTCATCCGCAGGACCGTTTGCAAGTTGATCCCGTCGATGCACAACCGCACATACCGTTCCGCCGCGGCGCTGCCGCTGCGGCGTGCCGTCTCTTTCATCCCCGCAAAGCAGGCTTGGTCCATGGCAACGTCCACGAGCTGGACGCTGCGGCTGCCCGTCCAGGACCGGCGCGCCGCCTCTAGGCCATGCCGCAGCCACGCGGGCAGTCCCGCGGCGGTGCCGCCCTCAATACACTCTTGCAGCCGCTCCGGGGACACGCCGCCGCAGGGGGACAGCAGTCCTTCCGGCGACGCGCCCGTCAGATTTGCCTTTAGCAGTACCTTGGCGTTGTGGGCGTCATAGGGGATGCGGAACAGTTCCACGATGGCGCGTCCCTCTTCCGCTCCGGCAAAGGAATTTAGCAGCTCCGCCTGGCGCCGGGCCACCCTTTTTGCGGCGGACGCTCCTTCCTCCGGCGCAACGCCGCCCTCGGCCAGCATACGAAGGGCCTCCCCTTCGCCCTCTGCCGCCGCCATACGCTCCAGCAACTCCCGGGGCAGCACCGTCCCGGTCAGGACCTGGACGCGGCCGGAGAGATAGAGGCCGGAAGGTTCACGCATCTCCATCATCGTCCTCCCCGTCAAAGAGCAGCGCCGCGATCTCTGTGGACAGCCTGTGCCGCAGTTCCTCTAAGATGGTCTCAAAGGTGCAGTCCACTTCCAGGGGACCATAGCGCAGGATCAGGCCCTCAATGTCCCGTGTCTGGTCTGACAGGCATAGCTGCGGCAGCTGCTTCGCCACCGCCGCGCCTACCGTTTTGCGGTCTGTTTCGGACAAGATCAGCTCTCCGGTACGGTCCGGCAGCTGGGCGCGGCCGGCAATGGCGGCGAACAGCGTCTCCCTGCGGGCGTCGTTCAGCGTGGAAAGGGCCTGATGTGCGCCGCGGAACGTCTCCTCCATCAGCGCCTGTTTCGCCTCCAGGAGGGCGCGGCGGCAGTCCATCTGCATCAGGTCCCGCCGGCTCTTTTCCATGCGGGAAAGCTCCGCCGCAAGCTCCTTTTCCCCCTCCTCCCGCACATGCGCCGCCGTGCGGGCATATTCCGCGCGGATCTCATCCGCCCGGCGCCGGGCATCGGAAAGGAGCGCGCCGCACTCCTGTTCCCCGTCCGCTTCGATGCGGCTGATGATCTTTTCCAGACCGATCATACCCTTCCGCTCCTTTCTGTTACAGGCTGTTGAGCATCAAAAACGACGCTAGCAGGCACAAGATGGCGTAAAACTCCACCATGATCGCAAAGATCAGACCCTTTGCCATCTGGTCGCTGCGGCGGGCCACCGTCATTACACCGGCGGCGGCGCAGCGCCCCTGGGCGATGGCGGTAAAGTAGCCGCCGATGCCCATGGGCAGGCACGCCGCGAAATACTGAAAGCCCACGTCCAGCGTCAGATCGGGAATTCCCGTGGCAAAAAAGCCCATCTTCATCATGGCGAAAAACCAGATGACCAGACCGTACAGGCCCTGGGTGCCGGGGATGATCTCCAAAATCAGACACTGGGCAAATTTGGATGGATCCTCGGCGATCACGCCGTTGCCCGCCTCGCCCGCCAGTCCCACGCCTTTGCCGGACCCGGCGCAGGCCAGCGCCACAGCCAGGATTGCGCCGAGAAAAGCAAACCCTGTTCCAAGTGATAACATCATATATCGTCCTCCTTGATGACGTCGGTATAGTTCGTCTGATAGGCCAGCGGCCGGAAGGGCACGCCGCCTTCTTTGTAAAATTTTCCGTAAAACTCCAGATATTGCAGGCGCGCCGCGTGCACATAGGTGCCGATCAGGTTCACGGCGATGTTGAACAGATGCCCCACTAAAAACACCGGCACGAAGGCGATCAGGCTGCCCGGCAGCGCGCCCAGGGTATTGATGACCGTGGCGATGACCGAGGTGGCCAGCATCAGCGCCATCAGGCGGGAGTAAGACAGTACGTCCGAGAGCCAGTTCGTCACGCCGTACAAACTGGCCACGCCACCGGTGAGCTTGGCAAAGAAGCTCTTCCCGTGGCGTCCCTGGGTGAGGATCAGCAACACGACGCCCGCCAGGAGCACCGCCACGCCCCGGTCAAACAGCCAAAGGGCGATCCCTGCGAAAAACACCCACCAGGGCACGGTATCCATCAATCCGCCCAGGAGATGACCGCTGCGCCCCTCCATATAGATGTGGACCAGCTGGCCGAAAAGCAGCTGCAAAACGCCAATGGCCAACGTCGTATACAGCACCGCCATGGGCGATGTCAGGGGATTGAAGACAAGTCCCGCGCTGAACCGCTGGACCCAGAGGGGCAGTTCCTCCATGGGCACGCCGAAAAACGTGGTGGCCGCCACCTCGATGGCGTTGCCGAAAAAACCGCCGGTCAGCGCGCCGCACACCGCAGTGGAAATGCCCAGATAGACGCCCAGATGGAGCAGCTGCCCCACCGCGCCCCGCGGGTCCCATCGGCGGATGGCAAACAGGGCGACGGCCAGCAAAATCAGGCCGTAGGCCACGTCCGCGAACATGAATCCAAAGAAAAAGATATAAAAGCCGAAAATCAGCGGATTGGGGTCGATGCCCCGGTAATCCGGCAGGGAGTACATCTCCGTGACCACGTTGATCGGCCGCATCCAGCCTGGATTTTTCAGCAACGTGGGCGGCGTCTCGTCCTCCTCCACCTCCCGCGCCTGATATGCACAGGCAAAGGGCGCCAGGGCTTCGGCAAGCCGGGGAAGCTGCTCTGTGGGAATCCAACCCTGGAAGCACAGTACAGCGCCGTCTCCCATCCCCCGCTCCTTGCCCTCCTCGGCAAGGACACGCTGATAGGCTTGATCCAGAGCCAGCTCCAGCTCCGCCCGGCGCGCGCCGCAGGAGGCGATCAGCTCCCTCCGGCGGACCATGTCCTCCTCCAGCGCAGCCATTTCGGCGGCAGCCTCCTCCATCAAGACCGCAGCGGTTCCGTGCAGGCCTTGAAAGGACGCGGGACGAAAGCCCCAAAGCCGTAGCGTTTCCTGTACAGCGTCATGGACGGCGGTATGATACAGTACCGCACCGTAGACGCGCTCCTTACTGCGGGAGATGCTGAACGCCTCGCTCTCCGGCGCAGCTTCCTCGATGGCGGCTGCAAAAACGTTAAAGTCTCCCTTGGCCGGGAGCGTACCCAGCAGCAGTCTTGTGTTGGCCGTGCCGGTGTTGTCCAGCGCCACGGGGCACTCCAGCCAGTGCTCCAGCGCCGCCCGCCGTTCCTTCAGACGGCTGATCTCCCGGCGGGCCTGTTCCATGGCCCGTCCGTGACCGGCAATGACGTTGGCCATACTCATGGCCTTGCGGAACCGTCCCTCGCTCAGCAGCGCCTTTTCCATCACACGCTGCCGCTTTTGCAGCAGAGGAAAGGACACGCCGCACTGCTTCATATACTCCATCGCCTGCCGCAGCAGCTGGTAATCCGCCCGCGCCTGGGAGGACGCGGCGCGCACCGCCTCGAACGCCTCCGGCAGGCCGTCCCCACCGCGCAGCTGCCGCAGCTCTACGCAACCTAAGTGCATCAGGCGGCGGATCAAAGGGTCCCGTTCCCCTTCGGCTGCAAGGAGCGTCAGGTGAGACATCTTTACAATGGCCACGGCGCCGCCACCTCCTCGGCAATGCGGCGCACCGCCCGGACCATATGCCGGCGTCCCCGGGCGGACAGGGCGGCGCACTGCTTTTCCGTCTCTACCCGCAGCTTTTCCTCCTCCGCTCTCAGACGCTCTTGCAACAGCTCCTGCTGGACGCTGCGCCGGTCCTTCAGCATGGACCGCGTCTCCTCCAAAGCAGCCTCTCCGGCCTGTTTTGCCTCGTCCAGCAGCGCCTGTCCCTGACGGCGGGCCTCTTCCCGGCGTTGCTCCACGGCGTGCTCCGCCGCGCGCACCCGTTCGATCGCTTCTGATAACACGCTTCTCACCCTCCTTTTCTGCCGTTTAGTTTTTTCCGAATTTGACAAAGTATACCTGCAAAGTAAAAACAGCGGACAAAAAAAGCCGCCTGCACCCGGCAGGCAGCTTTTGCAAAAACAGGCGGCGCACAGAGGATTCCTCCGTGCGCCGCCTGTAAATTTTAAGTTCCTTATCCTTTCGTTTTCTTACCGCACCACATAGCTACCCCCGGCGACGGGAACGCTGCACTCGGCCACCAGGAAGCATTCGGCGTCCACATCGGGGTACGACGCCGTCAGGAGCCCACGGACGGTGTCCGCCTGTTCCTGATCCTTCACCGGGACATAGATGCGGTCCACCCGCGTCACGATCTCCGCCAGGTCCCATCCGGCCACATCGTCCTTGCCATTGACGATCAGCTCCACCGGCAGGGAAATGGCCAGCGTCACACTTTTCCCCTCCAAGGCCGCCGCGGCTGCGTCTAAAAACGCGCTGATTGCCTGGACCCGGTTCTGGGGCGTATCCACCCCCGCAGGATAATCCACACGGGTGACACGGCCATAAGTCGGAAAATGTACGTCGTCCAGGACGATCTCCGTAAAGCCCATATCCGCGCAGTCCGTTACGGTGGCCGTCAGATACGCCGTGACCTCCTGATTGAACGGGTCGAGATACCGGTTACCGTCGGGGTCTTGCCAGGGCCATCCGCTCACGCTCATGACCGCCAGGGCCTTGTCCTCGGCCTTATCCGTGTCGGCGTAGCAAGAGATGCGCGCCACGGCGTCCCGGCCCGCGATCTTTTCCCGCACCATGGCCACGCCCGCACTGTCGGCGCGGCTGTAAAGCGCCGCGCTGTTGACGGGCTTGACGGCAAGCACCGGGCGTTCTCCTTCGCCCAGGGCGGAGAACTCCTCATTCTGGAGCGCCCGCGCGTCAAAGGCGCGTCCATGGAGCGCCAACTCCGCGGGCACGACCTCCGGCACGTCGATCACATAGTCCGGCACGCCGTCCTCGCCGTCCTCGCTGCCCTCCGGCTCCCCGGAGGAGCTGGACGGCGGCGTCACCGGTTCTTTGTCCGGCTGTTTGACTTCCGGGAGATCAATCCTGCCAAAGGGCATACTGAGATGCGCGCCGTCCTCGTCGAATACTAAAAAATTCTGGAATACCAGCACGCCGCCCGCACAGAGCAAAATCAGGACCAGCGCCGCCACCAATCCCTTTTTCCAAAGCGGCGTCCGGCCGCGGTAGGTTTGATATCCCTTTGTCGCCATAAAGGCGTCCTCCTCTCAGCTGACCGGCAGCAAATAATGTGGTTTTGGCGTCACGGCCGGATGGCGTCCAAGGCCGCCACGCGGCGGGCATGACGTCCCCCCTCAAAGTCCGTGGTCAAAAAGGCTTCCACACAGCGGTCTGCCATATTCCAGCCGATGATACCCGCGCCCAGGGCCAGCATATTCGCGTCGTTATGGCGGCGGGTCATTTCCGCCTCCAGGGGCGTGCACACATGGGCGCAGCGGATGCCCGCGACTTTATTCGCCGCAATGGAGATGCCGATGCCCGTGGTGCACACCACGATGCCCCGTTCGCACTCCCCCGAGGCGACGGCCCGGGCCGCGGCCTCTCCAAAAACAGGATAGTCGCAGCTTTCCTGACTGTATGTGCCGCAGTCCAGGACCTCATGGCCCAGCTTTTCTGCGGTCTCCTTCAAATGCTCCTTCAGCGCGTAGCCGCCGTGGTCGCAGCCCATGGCAATCTTCATGACCGTCTCCTTTTCTTTTTTACAGTTTATGGTATACGGGTTCCAGCCCTTCATAGGTGGCAAAATAGGAAAATCCCACCTCCCGCAGCAGCCGCTGGCGGTCACGGATGGCGCAGCCCACATACCGGGGCGTATGGGCGTCGCTGCCCAATGTGATCAGCTCGCCACCCAGGGCGCGGTACTGACGCAGCACGTCCCTGTCCGGCAGGGGCGCGTGGCCCCGGTTGGTGTTCAGCTCGATGCCGATGCCCTTGGGGATGATGATGCGGAAAATCTCCTCCAGCCGGTCTTCAAACCCGTCAAAGGTCATGTGCATCCCCAAATTTTCGTTGAAATAGCGCAGCGGCAGGGTCAGATGGCCGATCACATTGAACCGGCCCCATGCGGCCAGGGCGCGCATCTCTTCCAGATAATCTGCGATCGCCCGTCTGGCAAAGGCCTCGTCCGCCTGGGTGAGGGTGGAAAAATCTTTTCTGCCATGTTCCCATGTTAAATTATGCAGCGAACCGATGATAAAGTCAAGAGGGGGCGCGTCATTCAAAAAACGGTCCGCCCGCTCAAAATTTTCCGGCGCCTGGCCGAACTCCACGCCCAGCTGGATCTTGATCCTTCCGCCCAGGGCCTCCCTGGCCGCGGCAAACTGCGCCGCAGCGCCGCTCCAGTCGTGCTCCATCGTCTGCTCGCCCTTCCAGTTGACCACATCCACATGGTCGGTAAAGCAAATTTCGTCCAGGCCCGCGGCCACGGCGGCCACGGCCATTTCGGTCATGGTATGCTTCCCGTCGTCGCTGCAGGTGGAATGGGTATGATAATCCGCAAGATACATCGTCTGTCTCCCGCCCCGTCAGTCTTTTTTCTTCCGCTTTTTGAAAAAGCCCTTACGCTCGCCGTAGTTGCCTTCCCCCAGGGTCTCGCCGAAACGGACCAGCGCGTCGCGCTGCTCGTTTGTCAGATTCCGCGGCGTTTCCACATACACCGTGACGAACTGGTCGCCCCGGCCCTTGCCGTTCAGGTTCGGGATGCCCTTGCCCCGCAGGCGGAAGGTCGTGCCGCTCTGGGTGCCCTCGGGGATCGTGTATTTCACCTTGCCGTCGATGGTGGGGATCTCCATCTCCGCGCCCAGCGCCGCCTGGACAAAGGTAATGGGCGCTTCGCAGAGCACAGCCGTCCCGTCCCGGCGGAAGATCTCATGGGGCCGCACCGCCACAGTGATATGCAGGTCGCCCGCAGGTCCGCCGTTGCGCCCCGCGTTGCCCTGGCCCCGCAGGGAGATGGTCTGGCCGTTGTCGATCCCGGCGGGGATGCTCGCCTTGATCGTGCGCTGGCGGCGCTCAAAGCCCGCGCCCCGGCACTTCTGGCAGGGCTGGTGGATGATCTTGCCCGTGCCGCCGCACTTGGTGCACGTCTGACTGGTCGAGAACACGCCCATGGGCGTCTGGCGGCGGATCTGGACCGTGCCGCTGCCGCGGCAGTCCGGGCAGATCTCCGCCGTCGTCCCCTTGGCGCAGCCCGTGCCGCCGCATTCGCTGCAGCTCTCCGTGCGGTTGATGACGACCTCCTTCTCGCAGCCGAAGGCCGCTTCTTCAAAGCTGACGGAAACGGAGGTACGGATCGTCTCGCCCCGCTGGGGCCCGTTGCGCCGTGCCTGACCGCCGCCGAAGCCGCCGCCGAAAAAGCTGCCGAAAATATCGCCCAGGTCGCCGAAGTCGAAATCGCCGGTAAAGCCGCCGTATCCGCCTCCGCCGCCGGCATAATTGGGATCGACGCCGGCAAAGCCGAACTGATCGTATTTCGCTTTCTTATCGGGATTGCTCAGTACCTCGTACGCCTCGTTTGCTTCCTTGAAGCGCGCCTCGCACGCCTGGTCGCCGGGATGGAGATCCGGGTGGTTCTCCTTGGCCAGCTTGCGGTACGCCTTTTTGATCTCCGCGTCGGAAGCGTTTTTGTCAACGCCCAGCACCTCATAGTAATCTCGTTTTTGTTCTGCCATAGTCTATGTTCAACCTTCCTCCCATGGGATGGGACCGGACCTCCGGCGGCAAAAACGCCTCCGGCGTCCAGCCTTCGCAAAACGCTCCAAATGGGGCGGGGAAGATCCCCGTCCCATTGGTTTGGCTCTTTCGCCCTTGTTACTGATTGTTCTTGTTCTCGTCCTCGTCCACGACCTTGTAATCGGCGTCGTAGTACTGGCCGTCCGCCGCGCCGCCCTGGGCGCCTGCGCCGGCCGCCGCCTGCTGGGCCGCCGCATTGGGATCGACGTTCTGATACAGCTTCTCGGACACGGCAAAGAATGCCTGCTGCAGGGCCTCGGTATCGGCCTTGATCGCTGCGGTATCGTCGCCCTTGATGGTCTCCTTGAGCTTGTTCAGGGCCGTTTCGATCTTGCTCTTGTCCTCGGCGCTGATCTTGTCCGCCATATCGGTCAGGGTCTTTTCACTCTGATAGATCGCCTGGTCAGCGGCGTTGCGCACCTCGACGCTCTCCTTGAGCTTGGCGTCCTCGGCGGCGTACTGCTCGGCGTCCCGCACGGCCTTTTCGATGTCCTCCTTGGACATGTTGGTGGAAGAAGTGATGGTGATGTGCTGCTCGGTGCCGGTTCCCAGGTCCTTAGCGCTGACCTCCACGATGCCGTTGGCGTCGATGTTGAAGGTCACCTCGATCTGGGG
>CANSLL010000006.1 GCA_947647695.1 uncultured Clostridia bacterium
GTATAGATATTGTGCTTGGTAAACAGCTTGATGTTTTTATCCGAAACATAGGCGCGCATGGCCTCCGGGGTGTTTTTCAGATTGGACAGGCCCCGCTTTTCCGCCTGGGTGATCCAGGACTCGTCATAGCCGTTGCCGTTGAAGATGATGCGCTTATGCTCTTTGATGACCTTGCGCAGCAGCGCCTGCAAATCCTTGGTAAAATGCTTGGATTTTTCCAGCTTGTCCGCAAACTGGCACAGCTCCTCGGCCACAATGGTGTTCAGCGCGATGTTCGGGCCGGAGATGGACTGCTCGGAGCCGAGCATACGGAACTCGAATTTGTTGCCCGTAAAAGCAAAGGGAGAGGTGCGGTTGCGGTCGGTGGTATCCTGGGGGATATGGGGCAGGGCGTCGATGCCCACCTCTAAGGCGCTTTCCTCCGTGTCCTGATAGGCCGTGCCCTTTTCGATGGATTCCAGCACCGCGTTCAGCTCCGTGCCCAGGAAGACGGACACCACGGCGGGAGGCGCTTCGTGGGCGCCCAGACGGTGGTCGTTGCCCGCGGAGGCGACGGTGCAGCGCAGCATATCCTGATAGTCGTCCACGCCCTTGATGATGGCCAGCAGGAACAGCAGGAACTGGGCGTTGTCGCTGGGGGTCTTGCCGGGGTCGAGCAGGTTGCGGCCGGTGTCGGTGGAGATGGCCCAGTTGTCGTGCTTGCCGGAGCCGTTCACGCCGGCAAAGGGCTTTTCGTGGAGCAGGCAGACAAGACCGTGCTTGGAGGCTACCTTTTTCATGATCTCCATGGTCAGCTGGTTGTGGTCGGAGGCGGTGTTGGCGTCGCCGAAGATGGGGGCCAGCTCATGCTGGGCGGGAGCGACCTCGTTGTGCTTTGTCTTGGCCAGGATGCCCAGCTTCCAAAGCTCCTCGTCCAGTTCCTTCATATATGCGGAGATGCGGGGCTTCAGCGCGCCGAAATAGTGATCGTCCATCTCCTGGCCTTTGGGAGGCTTTGCGCCGAACAGGGTGCGGCCAGTCATGATGAGGTCCTCCCGTTGGTCGTACAGGGCTTTGTCCACAAGAAAATATTCCTGTTCCGGTCCCACGGTGGCGATGACCTTGTTGGTGGCGTTATCGCCGAACAGGCGAAGCACCCGCACGGCCTGTTTGCTCAGCTCGTCCATGGAGCGCAGCAGGGGCGTCTTTTTGTCCAGGGCTTCGCCGCCGTAGGAGAAAAATACGGTGGGGATATACAAGCTGCCGTCTTTGACAAAGGCGTAAGTTGTGGGGTCCCAGGCGGTATAGCCTCGGGCCTCAAAGGTGGCGCGCAGGCCGCCGGAGGGGAAGGAGGAGGCGTCCGGTTCGCCGCGGACCAGCTCCTTGCCGGAAAATTCCATGATCGCGCCGCCGCCGTCGGTGGGAGAGATGAAGCTGTCGTGTTTTTCCGCGGTCACGCCGGTCATGGGCTGGAACCAGTGGGTGTAATGAGTCGCGCCCTTTTCCAGGGCCCAGTCCTTCATGGCGTTGGCCACCACCGTGGCCACGGACATATCCAGAGGAATGCCCTCGTCCTTACATTTTTTCAGCGCCTTGTATGTATCCTTGGGGAGCCGTTCCTTCATGACCTTTTCGTTAAAGACCATGCTGCCGAACATGGACGGAACGTAATTTGCTTCTTCTGCCATCAAAAATTCCTCCTTAAAATTTGAAAGAAGTGGGATGAGCTTTTGAAAAAATGAAAAAAACGCTGTAGGAAACTCTATATCCTACAGCGCCCTTGCTGACGTAATTTAGTATAGCATTCTGCCATAAAAAGTCAAGTATTTTTTGTGCATTTGTTGAAAAATTCAGAAAGAATGAGAAAAGAAGGAAGATCATTGCAGCAGGGCTTTCAGCGAAAAGCGCCCGTATCTGCCTTGAAAGGCAGACGCGGGCGCGGCAGTGCGGCCGGGAACGCCCGGCCGCAGCCATCGATCAAACGGTTAGCAGTGATGCAGCCGGCAGATGCTGTCGGCATTGATCTGGGGCGGGATGCTCCGGGTCATGATGCCGTTATAAGTGATGCAGACATGGTCGCCTGCGGAAAAACAGCATGCTTTCGGCGAGTGAACCAAGACCTCCTGGTCCGTATCCAGATCGCGCACAAGCAGTTCACAGCAGTTTACCTGCAAGACGCAGGCGTGCATTGTCACGGAACCTGTCGTTTCCATAAATGCTTTTCACCTCCTGAAAGATGTATACCAGCCTATGCGGCGGCATCCCGTTTTGTGCCGCTGGGGTGAAAAGAGTGCGGGAGACGGCGCCTGGGGATATCATCGTCCGGTGTGCGCGCTATGAAAGCAAGAAAAAAATCACCAGGGGCGTGACGTAGGCTTCCAGTATGGCAGCTGCGGCCAGCATGGGAACGATCACCGTAAGATACAGCCGCGCGACGGAGAGAAAAACGCCGGACAGCGTCCCGGATGTCTCCCGCCCCAAAACGCGCGCTGTAAGCTCTTTACACAGATACAATCCGCAGGCGAACGCGAGCAGCAGGGCGGGGATCTCCACAATGCCGTGGGGGACGATGCCCGCGAGGAACAGTAGGAGGGAAAGACCGCTGGCCTGGTAATAAGCGGCAAGGGCGCCCAGTACCGCGGCGTTCAGACCGATGGCAAGGGCGGGCAGATAGATCAGGGGGATGCAGCCAAACAGCGTGCTCATGAAAGACGCGCGTAGATTGTTGACGAAAATGCGCACGGCAGAGAACCCGCCCGCATCGGTCACGATATCTGCGTTATCGATCACGGCCTGCATATAGGCCACCATGGAATCGAGGACAGAGGGCGCCAGCAGGCTGGCCAGAAACGAGGCTAAAACGATCACGAAAAAAGCGATCGCCGTATTGCGCAGCAGGGGCTTGAGCGGACCGCGGAGAAAGGCGGCGTCCTGTTTGTATTGTTCCTTCAAAAATTTCATCGCTCAGGGACGGTTCAGCTTTTCGATGGCAGTGCGGATGCGGCGCAGGGTTTCCTCCCGGCCGAGGATCTCGCAGATCTCCACAGCGCCGCCGGGGGTGACGGCCTTGCCCGCCGCGGCGATGCGGATGGGCCACATGACCTTGGCGTTTTTCATCTCGTGACCGGCGGCGTACTCCACCATGGAGTTGTACAGCGTATCGTGGTCCCAGGCGGGCAGGCGTTCCATTATGGGCAGGTAGTCCTGCAAAACAGCCAGGGCGCTTTCCTCGTCGGACTTGGATTTCTTGTTGACGAACAGCTCCGTCCCGTACTCCGGCAGGGCGTCGAAAAAGTCCACCTTTTCGGGGATCTCCGTCAGGGTCTCCAGACGGGCCTGGAGCAGGGGAGCGACCTTTGCGGTATCGATGGCGGGATTTTTCACGCTTTGACGGATATAGGGCGCGGCGACGGCGTGGAATGCCTCCGGCGTCATGGCGCGCAGATACAGGGCGTTGAAATGATCGAGCTTGGCGATGTCAAAAATAGCCGGGGACTTGGAGATGCCCGCGATATCGAACACCTGGGAAAGCTCCTCCAGGGAGAAGATCTCCTGTTCGGCGATGTCGCCCTTGGGACTCCAGCCCAGGAGTGCGACATAGTTCAGGACCGCGGCGGTGAGATAGCCCTGGGCAATCAGGTCCTCGTAGGACGGGTCGCCGTGGCGTTTGGACATTTTGTTCTGGGCGTCCCGCATGACGGGGGAGCAGTGGATATAGACGGGCACGTCCCAGCCGAAGGCCTCATAGAGCAGGTTGTACTTCGGCGAGGAAGACAGGTATTCGCTACCGCGCACCACATGGGTGATGCCCATCAGGTGATCGTCCACCACGTTGGCGAAGTTGTACGTCGGCAGGCCGTCGGATTTCAGCAGCACCTGGTCGTCCAGGTCGGCGTTGTCCACGGTGATATCACCAAAGATGGCGTCGTGGAAGGTGGTGGAACCGGCGGGGATCTTCTGGCGGATGACATAAGGCGTGCCGGCGGCCAGCTGGCGGTCGATCTCTTCCTGGGAAAGCTCGCGGCAATGGCCGTCGTACTTGGCGGTGGGGTCGTCCTGATGGAGCGCCTCCAGGCGTTCCTTGGTGCAGAAGCAGCGGTACGCCGCGCCCTTTTCAATGAGCAGCTCGGCGTATTTCCGGTACAGGTCCCGGCGCTCGGTCTGGATATACGGCCCCACGGGGCCGCCCACGTCCGGTCCTTCGTCGTGGGTCAGGCCGCATTCGGCCATGGTCTTGTAGATCACATCCACCGCGCCCTCGATCAGACGGCCCTGGTCCGTATCCTCGATGCGCAGGATGAAGTCGCCGTCGGCTTTGCGGGCGATCAGCCAGGTGTACAGCGCGGTGCGCAGGTTGCCGACGTGCATATAACCCGTGGGGGAAGGGGCGAAGCGGGTGCGGACCCGGCCCTTGGGGATGCGGCGTTCCATATCGTCAAAAAATGTCATGTCCAGTGCCATTTTGAACCCTCCCGTGTTTCGTTTGCGAAAATGATACAAAAGGAATTTACGATAAATATACCCCTCTATTATATTTTTAATGGGGAAAATGTCAAGGTGGATTGCACTTTTTTCCGGCCTATGGTAAAATGCTTCTATCTACGATATAGAATCGGCGTATTATGAAACTTGAGGTTGGATGGTACGCAATCTGAAATAAAGAAGGCGTTTGTGCAATGAGCATTCCGATTTCCCGTCATATGGCGGATATGAACCCGTCCCTGATCCGTGAGATCTTCAAGGCGGCGCAGAAAGAGGGGATGATCTCCTTTACGGCGGGCAGTCCTTCGGCGGAGGAATTCCCGGCGGCGGAGCTGGCGGAGTTGGCCGGGGACGTGTTTGCCCGTCAGGCGGTGCTGGCGCTGTCCTACGGCGTGACGGAGGGGTATGAGCCCCTGCGCCGGTGGGTGATCGACGATTTAACCAGGGAGGGGATCGCCGGAAGCGGCGATGATACGATCGTGATCTCCGGCGGCCAGCAGGCGCTTGATTTCACAGCAAAGTGCCTGATCGACGAAGGGGACGCGGTGATCGTGGAAGCGCCCACGTTCCTCAACGCCCTGAACACCTTCCGCACCTACGGCGCCCGCCTTGTGGGCGTGCCCATGGACGGCAGCGGCATGGATATGGACGCTCTGGAGCAGGCGCTGCGGACGGAGGCGCGGGTCAAGTTTATCTACACCATCCCGAACTTCCAGAATCCCATGGGCGTGACGCTGAGCGCGGAACGCCGCCGCCGTCTGTATGAGCTGGCGGAGCAATACGACGTGATGATCTTGGAGGACGATCCCTACGGCAAGCTACGCTATTCCGGCCAGAGTGTCCCGGCTGTGAAGACGCTGGACAACAGCCGCCGGGTGATCTACACCAGCTCCTTTTCCAAGATCATTGCCCCCGGCATCCGCGTGGCGTATCTATGCGCGCCGAAGGAGCTGGTATCCAAAATGGTGGTGGCCAAGCAGTGTGTGGATGTGCACACGAATATGATCTGTCAGGTGCTGGTGTATGAGTATCTGACCCATTATGATCTGGAGGAGCATATCCGGCTGTGCTGTGCGCACTACCGCGTCAAGCGGGACGCCATGCTGGACGCCGCCGGCCGTTACTTCCCCAAAGGCGTGGAGGTGACCCGCCCGGAGGGCGGGCTGTTCCTCTGGGCTACATTGCCGGAGGGGTACAGCGGCCGTGCGCTCCACGAGCGCACGGTGGCCGCGGGTGTGGCTGCCGTACCGGGCGCGCCCTTCTTCGCGGACAACTGCCCCAACGACCGGGGCTTTCGCATGAATTTCTCCGTCCCGTCCGCTGCGCAGATCGAGGAGGGGATGAAACGCATGGGAGCATGCCTGCGGGAGTTTATAGACGCGTAAAAAACGATTGTAAAAGAAAAACGGGAGCATGCTCCCTGGGAAGGAAAAACGATCATGGAAGAAATGAAAACGGAAACCATACAGAAAAAGCGTATTCTGAGCGGCATCCAGCCGTCGGGCGATCTGACCCTCGGCTCGTATCTTGGCGCGATCCGCAACTGGTCTGCCCTGGCTGACGAATACGATTGCTATTATATGCTTGCGGATATGCACACGATCACCGTGCGCCAGACGCCCGCGGAGCTGCGCCGCCGCACCCTGACCCAGCTGGCGGCCTATATTGCCTGCGGCCTGGACCCGGAAAAGAACGTGCTGTTTATCCAGTCCCACGTTCCGGCCCATGCCCAGCTGGGCTGGGTGCTGGACTGCTATACCATGTTCGGCGAGCTGTCCCGCATGACTCAGTTCAAGGATAAGAGCGCGAAGAACGCCGACAATATCAACGCGGGCTTGTTCACTTACCCTGCCCTGATGGCGGCGGATATCCTGCTGTATCAGGCGGATCTGGTGCCTGTGGGGGAGGATCAGAAGCAGCACGTCGAGATTTGCCGGGATATTGCCGCGCGGTTCAACGGGATCTATGGCGACGTGTTCAAGATGCCGGAGCCGTATATCGCGAAGGTGGGCGCCCGGGTCATGAGCCTGACCAGCCCTGAAAACAAGATGTCCAAATCCGACCGGGACCCCAACGGGTGCGTGTATATGCTGGAAAAGCCGGAGGATATTTTGCGCAAATTCAAAAAAGCGGTGACCGACAGCGACGCCTGTGTCCGGTTTGATCCCAAAGAAAAGCCCGGCGTGTCCAATCTGATGCAGATCTACGCCGTGACCACGGGGAAGGACTACGGCGTCATCGAGCGGGAATTTGAGGGTCAGGGCTACGGCGCGTTCAAATCCGCCGTGGGCGAGGCTGTGGTCGAGCTGCTGCGGCCCATCCGGGAGGAGACGGAGCGCCTGCTGGCGGATAAGGCCTATCTGGAGACCATCTACCGCACCGGGGCGGAGCGGGCGTCCTACGTTGCGGGCAAGACCCTGCGCAAGGTCTATAAAAAAGTCGGTTTTGTGGAGCGCTGAGGACGCATATTTTGCGAAAGACTGTGGAAGTTTGAGTTAGAGGATACCTGAACTATGATTGAACTGAACATCATCGCCGCCTTGATCCTGACGCTGACCGTGGGCTTGATCGTCAGCTTTATGGCGACGCCTATCGTCAAATCCTTTGCCCACAAGGTGGGCGCCATCGACGTGCCCAAGGACGGGCGCAGGATGCACAAGGTGCCCATCCCGCGTATGGGCGGCCTGGCCATTTTCCTGGGCTTTATCATCAGCGTGCTGCTGTTCTGCCCCTTGACGGACCAGCTCAAGGGCATCCTTCTGGGTTCGGTCATCATCGTGGTCATGGGCATCATTGACGATATCACCCCCCTGCGGGCGGGCCTGAAATTTGTGGTGCAGATTCTGGCGGCGCTGATCCCGGTGTATTACGGCGTGCAGATCACCTGCATCTCAAATCCCAATATTTTCAGCGATGTGCCCTATTGGAATTTCGGCTGGCTGTCCATCCCTATCACCGTGCTGTGGATCGTGGGCCTGACGAATGCGGTCAACCTGATCGACGGCCTGGACGGTCTGGCCATCGGTGTGTCTACCATCAGCGCTTTGACGATGCTGGCCATCGCGATCCTTGTATCGGACGCCCAGGTGGCGGTGCTGATGGCGGCGCTGGTGGGCGCGTGCATCGGCTTTATGCCCTATAATATGAATCCGGCGAAGATCTTCATGGGCGATACCGGCTCGACCTTCCTGGGCTTTATCCTGGCGTGTACCTCGATCCTGGGCCTGTTCAAATTTTACGCGGTCATCTCCTTTGTGGTGCCGTTTTTGATCCTGGGCCTGCCTATTTTTGACACGATGTTCGCCATCATCCGCCGCGTTTCCCATGGACAGAATCCCATGTCCCCGGACCGGAGCCATGTCCACCACCGGTTGATCGACATGGGACTGAGCCAGAAGCAGGCAGTGGCGGTGCTGTATGTCATTTCCGCGATTCTGGGGATGTCCGCCGTGGTGCTTACCACGGACGGAGAGATCAAAGCGCTGCTGTGTCTGATCGCCCTGGTGGCCGCATGTTTGGTGGTGGCGCGGGTCATCATCATTCCCCATCTCAGCGCGGAGGAACGGCAGCAGTTGCAGGAGCATTCGCTCCACCATGAGTTGACGGCCCTGGAGCAGGAGGCCCGGCAGAACGCGGACGCCGCCGGGGCGGCGCAGGAAACGGAGGGCGCGCCGGATGTGGGCGCGGCGGACGCCGGGCAGGATGAAGCGTGACCGGCAGAAAGGAAGGCATGTAACGTGGAAAAGCTGCGTGTTATGAGCGTATTCGGCACCCGCCCCGAGGCCATCAAGATGGCGCCGCTGGTGCTGGAGCTGAAAAAGTATCCCGAGATCGAAAGCATTTGCTGCGTCACGGCGCAGCACCGCCAGATGTTGGACGCGGTGATGGAGGTGTTCCACCTCCAGGCGGACTGGGATCTGGATATCATGACGCCCCGCCAGACCCTTTCCACCATTACCTGCAAATGCCTGACGGGGATGGACAGCGCGCTGGACGCCCTGAAACCGGACCTGGTTTTGGTGCACGGCGACACGTCCACCACCTTTGCCGGGGCCCTGTCGGCCTTTTACCATCAGATCCCCGTGGGCCATGTGGAGGCGGGACTGCGGACCTACGACCGCTATTCCCCGTTCCCGGAGGAGATGAACCGCAAAATGGTGGGCGCCATTGCGTCCATGCACTTTTGCCCCACGGAGAACAACCGGGACAACTTGGCGCGGGAAAATATCACCGAGGGCGTCTATGTCACCGGCAACACGGTGATCGACGCGCTGAAGACCACGGTGCGCAAGGGGTACCGTTTTGCGGCGGAGACGCTGAACAAGTTGGATTATGAAAAGAAAAAAGTCATCCTTGTGACCTGCCACCGCCGGGAGAATTACGGCGAGCCGATGAAAAATATCATGCTGGCCCTGCGGCAGATCGCCGAGACCCACGAGGAGGTGGAGCTGGTGTATCCCGTCCACCTGAGTCCCGTGGTGCGGGACGCGGTCAACGATTATTTGGCGGACGCGCCCAGGGTCCATCTCATCGATCCCCTCCCGGCAGATGAGATGCACAATTTGATGGCCCGCTGCGCCTTTGTGATGACCGACTCCGGCGGATTGCAGGAGGAAGCGCCGGCGCTGGGCAAGCCTGTGCTGGTGCTGCGCCGGGAGACGGAGCGCCCCGAGGCGGTGGCCGCGGGTACGGTCAAGCTGGCGGGCGTCGTGCGGGAGGAGATCGTTGCCCTGGCGGAGGAGCTGCTGAACGATCCGGCGGCCTATGCCGCCATGGCCCGGGCCGTCAATCCCTATGGCGACGGCGCGGCCTGTTACCGGATTGCCCAGGCGATCCTGTGGCAGTTCGGGCGGATAAATCTGCGCCCGGAGGACTACCGGGGCGCGTAAGTGCAGTATGCGGGGCACGGTGCGGAAAGGAAGGTCCTGAGATGAACAAGGGAAAAATGGGACCGTTCACATTGACCGTGACGATCGTTATTTTGCTTTTAGTGACGGCGTTTGTGGCGTACAGCGCCCTGAACCGGGACCGGCCGCAGATCGTATTGCCCGATGAAAGCAGCAGTACGGACGGCTCCCAGACCGGCGGGGACGGTGTGGCCGATGTCGTGAGCAAGGTGGAGATCAATCCCCAGACGGTCCAGTATGTCATCGAGACTCTGACGCGGCCGGAGCGCTATACGGCCTCCATGACCCTGACGGCCTTTTGGAGCGGCGGCAGCGGTACGACCGGCGTGGAGGCCAGCATGGTTCCCGGCTGCGCGCGGCTGGATACCGCCCTGCCCGGCGGACAGACCCGCCATGTCATCCGCACCGGCGACCGGACTTATGTGTGGTATAACAAGGAGCGGACGGTCTACAGCGGTCCTGCCGGCGCGTTTTCTGTGGACGAGGAACAGTGGGTCCCGACCTATGAGGATCTGCTGACGGAGGACCCGGCGCGTATCGCGGAGGCGGGGTACGAGACCTATCAGGAGACAGGCTGCGTATACGCGGCCACCGCGCCCGATGAGGGCGGCTATGCCGAAAAATATTGGGTATCCGTGGAGACGGGGCTGCTTGTGGCTGCGGAGCGGCTGCAAGGGGAGAACGTAGTCTACCGCATGGAGCTTTCCGGGGTCCAGGTGGGCGCGCCGGAGGCGGAACGGTTTGTTTTGCCCGATGGCACCGTGTTGTATGAGGAGACGGACTGAAAAGAACAAAAGAGAAACGGCGGCTCTGCCGCTGTTTCAAAATATTAAAAAGCCCTCCGCAGGAGTTTGCCGCCCGCAGGCGGCAAAGCGTTTGGATTGTTTTCTCCGGCGACATGTGCGTCGGAGAAAACACTATGCGCGAAGCGAGTGTCGAATTGTCTGCCTTTGGCAGACAACCGAGGCGCGAGCGCAGCGAAATCCCCCTCAAAAAAGTGGCGAAGCCACTTTTTTGACAGATTAAAGAAACGGCGGCTCTGCCGCTGTTTCTTTTTGGAAAGAAGGATGCGCGGTATGAAGAATACGGCGGTAAAAGACAACAGGCTCGGGATCGAACCGGTCCCGAAGCTGCTGTTTCGTATGGCGATGCCGTCGGTATTGGCCCAGCTGGTCAATCTGCTGTATAACATGGTGGACCGCGCCTTTGTGGGCCATATCCCGGTCACCGGTCCCATGGCTTTGGCGGGACTGGGCATCGTTTTCCCGATCACGTTGATGGTGGCGGCCTTTGCGTCGCTGATCGGCATGAGCGGCGCGCCCCGTTCGGCTATTGCCATGGGGGAGGGGAACTACGAAAAGGCAGAGGAGATCCTGGGCAACTGCACCTGTATGCTGGTGGGGGTGTCCGTGGCGCTGTTCGCCTTTTTCCAGCTGCTGCGGGAGCCGGTCCTGATCCTGTTCGGCGCCAGCGAGGAAACGCTGCCCTATGCGTTGGCTTACTTACAGATCTATCTCTTCGGCTCCTTTTTTGTGATGATCGTTCTGGGCCTCACCGGTTTTATCACAAATCAGGGATTTGCAAAGACAAGTATGCTGGCCACCTGCATCGGCGCGCTGCTGAACCTGGCGCTGGACCCGATTTTGATCTACGGCTTCCAACTGGGCGTGGAGGGCGCGGCCCTGGCGACAGTGTTTTCCCAGGGGGTGTCCGCCCTGTGGGTCCTGAAATTTTTAACGGGAAAAAAGGGCTTTATCCACATCCGCAAAAAGTGGTTCCGCCTGCGTTGGCAGATCGTGGTGCCCGTCCTGGCGCTGGGCTGCTCGCCCTTTGTGATGAACCTGACGGAGTGCGTCGTGCAGCTGACCTACAATATCTCCATCGCGCCCTACGGCGACCTGTATGTGGCGCTGCAAAGCATCCTCTTTTCCCTGATCCAGATCATCTGGATGCCCCTGGGCGGCGTTGCCCAGGGCGCGTCGCCGATCATCAGCTACAACTACGGCGCGGGCAGGATGGACCGTGTCCGTGAGACGTTCCGGCTGCTGTTTATGGTGGATATGGTATTCGCCATTGGTACCACGGCGGTCCTGGTGCTGTTTCCCGGTGCGGTGCTTTCCCTTTTCTCCGACGACGCGGCGCTGATCGCGCTGGGTATTACGCCCTTGCGCGTGTATATCCTGGGCATGGCGGCCATGGGCGCGCAAAGCGCGTGTCAAAATACGTTCCTTGCTTTGGGGCAGGCGAAGATCTCCATGTTCCTGGCGTGCCTGCGCAAGCTCTTCCTGATCTGGCCGCTGGCGTTGCTCCTGCCCCATCTGTTTGGCCTGGGCGTGTGGGGTCTGTTCCTTGCTGAGCCGATCGCTGATTTTACAGCGGGGATCACGACCTTTACGGTGTTTCGGCTCCGCCGCCTCCGGCTGCTGTATGTGCCGCCGGAGGCGGCGGGGGCGGGGACCGGCTGCGAAGAGGACGCGCCTGCGGCGTCGAAGGAATAAAAATTGCTTCTATCTTGCACTTTTTCCAAATTATACCGTAAAGACAGTACTTTTTCAGAAAAGATTGTTTGTGTTTTGTCAAAGCAGTTGACGTTTACAGTTTAATGCGTTAAAATATAAATTGAAATCGTAGAAGTAATGGTTTGTGAAGTAGGAGGTTTTTTGATTGAAGCAGATGAAGCGCAACGAAGTTGACCGCTACACGCAGCAGAGCAGCGTGTTGTGTTTCCAGAATAATAATATTGACGACGCCCTGTTCGATCAATACCACGTTTTGCGCGGCCTGCGGGACAAGCAGGGGCATGGCGTGGTGGCAGGCATCACCAATATTTCCCGCGTGGAAGGGCGCAAGACGGTAGACGGCAAGGAAGTGTTTTGCGAGGGAAAGCTGCTGTACCGCGGCTATAACGTGGTGGATCTTGTGCGCAACTGTATGCGTCAAAAGCGCTATGGCTATGAAGAGGTCGCCTATCTGCTGCTGTTCGGCGAGCTGCCCACAAAGGCGCAGCTGGAGGAATTCCGCGCGGTGCTGTATGCCAGCCGCCAGCTGCCGACGAATTTTACCCGCGACGTGATCATGAAAGCGCCCAGCCGGGATATTATGAATTCCATGACGAAAAGCGTGCTGACCTTGGCGTCCTATGACAACCGCGTGGCGGATATTTCCCTGGACAACGTGCTGCGCCAGTGTCTGGAATTCATCAGTATTTTCCCCATGCTGGCGGTATATGGCTACCATGCGTACAATCATTATGAATGCGACGAGAGCTTTTATATCCACCGCCCGGACCCGGAGCTGAGCACGGCGGAAAACCTGCTGCGGATGCTGCGGCCCGATAAACGCTATACGGAAACGGAAGCCCGTGTACTGGACGTGGCGCTGATCTTACATATGGAACACGGCGGCGGCAATAACTCCACGTTTACCACGCGTGTGGTCACCTCCTCCGGGTCTGATACTTATTCCGTTATGGCGGCGGCCCTGTCTTCCCTGAAGGGTCCGAAGCACGGCGGCGCGAATATCAAGGTCGTGGAGATGATGCAGGATCTGAAGAACCAGGTATCCGATCTCACCGACGAGGATGCCCTGCGGGAGTATCTTGGCCGGATCCTGGACCGGAAAGCCTTTGACGGCAAGGGTTTGATCTACGGTATGGGCCATGCGGTGTACTCCCTGTCCGATCCCCGGGCAATGGTGTTTAAGGAATTTGTCGAGCGGCTTGCCCGGGAAAAGGGCCGGCTGGAGGAGTTCGAGCTTTACGACCGCGTGGAGCGGCTGGGGCCGGAAGTCATCGCGGCGAAGCATAAAATTTATAAGGGCGTCAGCATCAATGTGGACTTTTACAGCGGCCTTGTATACAGCCTGCTGGGGATCCCGCCGGAGCTGTACACGCCGATCTTCGCCATTGCCCGCATCGTGGGCTGGAGCGCCCACCGGCTGGAGGAGCTGGTCAATATGGATAAGATCATCCGCCCGGCCTATGTCAGTATCGTAAGTGAAGAAGAAAAGCCGTATCTCTGCCTGGAGGACAGGATATAAACAGAACGGAAAATAATACGAAGGCCAGCCGCAAACTACGGCTGGCCTTCATATTATTTTGCCGTGGAGGGAAACTGCTGCTGCGTTTCCTGCCGCAAAATCTCCAAAAATTTCTCCGAGGCTTTGGAAAACACCTGATGCTTTTTCCAGATGATCCCCATGTGGGCGGGGACCTCCGGCGCGAGCGGGCGAAAACAGAGATTGCTTCCGGCGGTGTTGATGATACCGCCCAGGCACAGCGCATACCCCAGGCCGTCGTCCACCATCAAAGAAGCATTGTAAAGCAAGCTGTAGGTTGCCACAATGTTCAACGTATGCAGATCCTTTTGAAACCAGGGATCCAAAGGGTGCTTTTCGCTGAGCAGCCGGGAACTGATCAGCGGTTTATCGCTCAAATCAGCGGCGGTGACCGCCCCCTTTTGCGCCAGGGCGCTGTCCCGGCGCATCAGGATGCCCCAGGTGTCGTGAACGGGCAATCGGTATACGCCATATTTTCCGGCGTCGATCGGCTCAAACAGCAGGCCGAAATCGATCAGGCCCTTGTCTAATTTTTCCGACACATCCATCGTGTCGCCGCTGAAAATGTGAAAATGCACCTGGGGGTACTGCGCCTGGAGCTTCTGTGCGGCCCGTGTCAAAAGATGTACGCCCTGGGTCTCACCGGCGCCGATAAAAACATCGCCGGCGACGGTGTCTTCGGCGGCGGTCAGCTCCGCGGTGGCCTTTTCCACGAGTTCCAGGATCTCCGCGGCCCGTTTACGCAGCAGTATCCCGTGTTCCGTCAACGTGATCCGGCGGCTTCCCCGCAGGAACAGCGGTTTTCCCAGCTCCGCCTCCAGATCCATCAGCTGGCGGGACAGCGTGGGCTGGGACAGGTGCAGGGCTTCCGCAGCGCCGGAGATGCTTTCTTCCCTGGCTACTGCCAGGAAATAGCGCAGCACGCGCACATCCATATCAAGGCCTCCTTCTTTTTTTTAACGAAAGCATACCAGATAATACCATGCCTGTCAACTATATAATGTTATTTATTATAGGTATTTGATATTTTTTGACGGCGGCGGTATAATCGGCTTGTCAGAAAAAGAGTTTCTTGAGAAAGTTCCCGCATGCGTATCCGAACATACCGCGTTTGGATACCGGATGAAGCTGCGGTCGGGTTTGGTGCAGGGGGTACGCAAGTACAGCAAAATCAGTGGAGGTGCGGCGTTTTATCATGGACTTGCAGGGATTTTTAGAGCATATGGATGATGGGAGGCGGGTGACCGGTGGTTCGGAAGCGCATCGGTTTATGAGCGCGGCGGCATATGAGGCGATGGAACTGACCCAACGACTGAACGCCAGCTGTGACCCTGAGGAAATTCGCGCGTTGTTTGCCCGGATCACGGGAAAGCCGGTGGGCCGGACCTTTTCCCTGTTTCCGCCCTTTTACACGGACTTTGGCAAAAACATCACGGTGGAGGACGGGGTGTTTATCAACTCCGGCTGTCATTTCCAGGATCAGGGTGGGATCGTCATTGGCGCGGGGAGCCTTATCGGCCACAATGTGGTGCTGGCAACGCTGAACCACGCGATGGACCCGGAGCACCGGGGCGACATGGAACCCGCACCCATCAGAATTGGTCAGAAAGTCTGGATCGGCGCAAATGCCACCGTCTGTCCCGGTGTGACTATTGGCAACGGCGCGGTCGTGGCGGCGGGCGCTGTGGTGACGAAGGATGTTCCCGAATGTGCGGTCGTGGGCGGTGTCCCCGCCAAACTGATCCGTTACGCGGTCTGGGAAAAGGGGCAGTCCATGTGAGCAGGCCGTCTGGTACCAGGCGGTGGAACAGCGCATATGCCTGGTTATGCTGTCAGTTAGAATCGAGAAGAAAGGAAGATCGGGATGGGTAAAACAGTTTTGGTCCTTTCCGCAAGTCTGCGCAGAGGCGGGAATTCCGACGCATTGGCGGAGGAGTTTGCCAGGGGTGCGCGGGCGGCAGGAAATCAAGTGGAGAAGATTGAGTTTTGGAATCAGACCATCGGTTTTTGCAGGGGCTGTCTGACCTGTCAGGAAACGCACCGCTGTGTCATACAGGACGACGCCAATGTGATCGCCCGGAAAATGGGCAATGCCGATGTCATTGCCTTTGCCACGCCCATCTATTACTATGAGATGTGCGGCCAGATGAAAACGATGCTGGACCGGGCAAACCCTCTCTTTTCCTCGGATTACGCCTTTCGGGATATCTATCTTCTCGCCGCGGCGGCAGAGGAAGACGGTCATACGATAGACGGCGCCGTCCAGGGTTTGAAGGGATGGATCGCCTGCTTTGAAAAGGCCCGGCTGGCCGGGACCGTTTTCGGCGGCGGCGTGGACGCTGTGGGAGCGATCCAGGGCGCTCCTGCGCTGAAGGAAGCCTTTGAATTGGGAAAACATGTGTAAGGAGGGGTTCTATGAAACGCAAAATAATCGCAGTATTCGTTTTACTTTGTATCGCGGCGTCCCTGTTGGTACCTGCCGGCGGTACGCAGGCAGCAAAATTTCCCGATGTGGATGGCAGCGCCGGTTATGCCGAAGCAGTTCACTGGGCGGCGGAGCACGGTTATATTAATGGTTACCCTGACGGCCGCTTCGGCGTGGACGATCCGGTGACCCGAGCGCAGCTGGCCGCTGTTTTGTACCGGGCGGCAGGCAATCCTGCGGGTCTCGCTGCGCATCCGTTTCCCGATGTACGGGCTGTGGATTACTATGCTGATGCGGCGATCTGGGCTGCGGCGCAGGGTTACATTCGGGGCTACGCGGATGGCCGCTTTGGCGGGAGCGACCCAGTGACTCGCCAGCAGCTGGCGGTGATCCTTTGGCGTCAGGCAGGCAGCCCGGAGGTGTCCGGGACGGATTACACGGACGAGCGTTCCATTGCTGCCTATGCCCGAGCGGCGGTGGATTGGTCAAGGGTCAACAGCATTGTTGCAGGCCGGGCGGATGGCCGTTTTGATCCTAATGGCAGCGCGACCCGGGCGGAGGTTGTTTCTGCGCTGTACCAGTATAAAAACCTGGACGGACAGGATACGTCTCCCGCCGGCGGTCCCCGGATTTTGGTGGCGTATTTCTCCGCTACCGGCAGCACGGCGGCGGTGGCCGGGTACCTGAGCGATGCCCTGGATGCGGAACTTTACGAGATCACAGCGGAGCGCCCCTATACTGCCGCTGACCTGGATTACACAGATCCCAACAGCCGGAGCAGCCGGGAGCAAAATGACCCTGCCGCCCGTCCTGAAATTTCCGGTACGGTTGAGCAGATGGAGCAGTACGACGTGGTGTTTCTGGGGTATCCCATCTGGCACGGACAGGCCCCGAAGATCATCTCTACTTTCCTGGAGGGCTACGAGTTCAGCAGTAAGACCATTGTCCCCTTTTGCACTTCCCACTCCAGCGGTCTTGGGTCCAGTGCGGATAACCTCCATGCGCTGGCGTCCGATGCCCATTGGCTGGAAGGGAATCGATTCAGCAGCAGTGCGGACGCATCCGCAGTGGAGGCTTGGGCGTCTGGATTGGAGCTGCCGGAGGGCAAGGGAGAGGAAACAAAAATGCCAGATGTGAGAATAGAAGCGGGCGGCCAGGTCTTTACCGCGACGCTTGCGGACAATCCGACGGCGCGGGCACTGTTGGAGCGTCTGCCGCTGACGGCTGCCATGAAAGAGCTGAACGGAAACGAGAAGTATTATAACCTGCCCGCTCCTTTGCCTGTTGACGCGCAGGTGACGGGCACGATCCACGCTGGCGACCTGATGCTTTATGGTACGGACTGTCTGGTGCTGTTCTATGAGAGCTTTACCAGCGGGTATCAATATACCCCCATCGGCAGGGTAGACGATCCCACCGGTTTGGCCGCTGCCTTAGGCAGCGGAGACGTGGAGGTCGTATTCAGCCCGGTGCGCTGATCGTATGTGCCGGATCAGAAAAAGGGACCTGTCTCAAAAGACAGGTCCCTAAAAAAAGCATAAACCGAAAAGGGGGACAGCCGTTCCCCTTTTTTCTCAGCTTGTGAAAAAGCCCTCCGCAGGAGTTTGCCGCTCGCAGGCGGCAAAGTAGTTCAATCGTTTTCTCCGGCGACATGTGCGTCGGAGAAAAGAGGGGTTCCCTGCGCGAGCCCAGCGGAGCGGGTCGCGTGGGGAGAGGAAGAAGGAACGGAGCGGGCGGAGCTTTCGCCGTCAGGCGGAAGCGGAGTTGAGCGGAGTTTCTTCTGACGACGCGCGAAGCGAGTGTCGAATGGTCCGCTGTAAGCGGACCACCAAGGCGCGAGCGCAGCGAAATCCCTCAAAAAAGTGGCAAAGCCACTTTTTTGAAACGCAGAAAAGAGGGGGACAGCCGTCCCCCTCTTTATTCTCTGTTTACGGTTTCAACTGGAATCGAGATACCATCTCTTTTAACAATGCAGCCTGGCTGGACAGCTCTTCGCTGGCCGCCGCGCTGGTTTCCGCAGTGGCAACGTTGGTTTGAACCACGCTGGAGATCTGATCGATGCCCTGGGTGATCTCCACTGCATTGGCGGACTGCTCTTGCGTATACGCCGCGATCCGGTCAATCAGGTCGCTCATTTCGTCAGCCCGTGCGACCACCGCCAGCATGGACTCCGACGTGTCCTGCGCCGCCCGCGCGCCCTCGGCCATGGAGTCCACGGTCTGACCCAGAAGTACGGTGGTTTCCTTGGCTGCGGAGGAGGATTTACCTGCCAGCATCCGCACCTCGTCGGCGACCACGGCAAAGCCCTTGCCAGCCTCCCCCGCCCGTGCGGCCTCTACGGCGGCGTTCAGCGCCAGGATATTGGTCTGGAACGCGATATCCTCGATGTTTTTCACGATGCGGTGAATCTCGTTGGAACGGTCGCTGATCTTCTGGATGACCTTGGTCATATCCTGCATTTTTTCGCTGCTTTCCGTCAGGCCGGCTTTGACGTCCTGGGAAATACTGCTGGCCCGCTGCGCTCCATGGGCGATGCGCTGAACGCTTTCAGATACGGAGTTGATATGTTTGGCCAGTGTTTCTACCTCGGCGGCCTGTTCGGTAGAACCCTGGGACAGCGCCATTGCACCGCTGGAAACCTGTTCTGCGCCTGCCGCCACATCTCTGGAAGCGGTGCTGAGATGGCCCATCACGCCGTTGAGCTGGAGGGAGATTTCATCCAGAGAGTCCTTGATCTTGGAGAATTCACCGCTGTATTCCTGTTCCAAGGTAAAGGTCAGGTTTCCGCCTGCGATTTCCCGCAGGGTTGCGGCGATCTCATTGATGTAGGTGACATAGTCCCGCAAACGGATGGTGACCTGGTTGAAATCGTCCGCCAGCACGCCCAGCTCGTCATTGGAGCGGAAGTGAATGGTCTGATCCAACGCGCCCTCGGCGATACAGGTTGCAGCCCGGCTCAGTTCTGCCACCGGGCGGCCGATGATGCGCCGCACCTGGATGATGACCAGCAGGGTAAGAGCGATCACAGCCAATATCGCGACCAGGACCATGGTGATTGTGAGCTGGTGCAGCTCAGCCAGCACCTCGCCCTGGGAAACGTAAGCCACCGCCATCCAGTCGCTTCCCGGAATCCCGGCTACCTGAATATAAGTATGTTCGTTCAGGAACAGGCCCGTTTCGCCTGCACTGATCTTTTGGTTGGCAAAGACATACATGGAGGAATCCAATTCGCCGAGCTTTTTGCCGGTAACTTCAGCGTCTTTGTGACCGATGATGGTATCCGTCCGGGTATCCACCAGGAAAATCCCACCGGTGTTTTCGATCTGGATGCTGCTAACGATCTGAGAAATAGAGTCTAAGTACACGTCTGCCGCGGCGACGCCCCGCACGGAGCCGTCGCTGTTTTTCAGTACGCCGGAGGCGCCGACCACATAGGACCGGCTGTCTTCGTCAAAATACACATCGCCCAAAATGAAGTCCTGGGAATTCAGACCGTCCTGATACCAGCTTTTGGTCAGCGCGTTGAAATCAGGTCCCGGGACAAAGGATGCATGATAGAGAGCGCCGTTGGTCAGGGCTACATAGAGCCCGGCGGGATAGGCGGCGTTTTGGTTTGCCGTATGCCGGATGTAATTTTGCATGGCGGGAATGTCCATATTTTCGTACTCAATGGTGTCCCGTTGGGTTTCCAGCATGGTCAAGGTGCTGTTCATCCATGCGCGGGTCTCCTGAATTGTGCGCTCTGTGGTGGTTCGGAGCAGGTCCTCGCTCTTTTCTGAAAGGGCGTTGGACATCTGGAAATAGACAACGGCCAGCAGTACGGCCAGTGCCAGCACTGCGCTGACTACGGTGGCGAACACCAGTTTTCCCGCGATGCCTACGCCGCGTTTTCCAGACGGAGCAGTGTGTGCGGCTTGTCTCTTTTTCAGTTTCATCATAAAACTCCCCCAATGACTTGATTTTTGTGATACGCTTATTTTATTTATGGTATTCTAAAAATCAGAAAGGGATACAAGACTGGTAACCCTTCCTGATTATAGCAGGTATCCTGAAAAAGTACAAGAAATTTATGGTAGGCAGGGAGCAAAAAATCAGTAGGCCATCTGCCCTCCGGTCTGTGTGCGGACCAGCTCCTTTGGCGGAATCCGACGGTATGGGGCCAGCTGTGCTTTGATTCCGCCGTCGCGGATGGAGCAGAGGGGGTGAGCGGCCTTATGCCGGGTTCCCCGGCGGCGATACGGAGCGCATAGGCGGTTTGAAAAATTTTTTCCAAACCATGTAACCGTTTCCTTTGAAATTCGTATTGATTAGTAGAACCGGCCGCGCGGAATGGTTCCCAGCAGAAAAAGAAAGGGGGAGAAAAGGATGGACGAGCAGACGCTGGTGCGTAAATTGAACCGGCACAGCAGACATGCGCTGGAGCAGGCGGTCCGTCAATATACTCCCTATGTGAGCGCCGTGCTCTTTCGTACCCTGAAGGGCTATGCCTGTCAGGAGGATCTGGAGGAGCTGGCCGCCGACGTCTTTTTGGCCCTTTGGCAGCACTCCGGCACTTTGGACGCGGAACAGGGCCTGCGTCCCTGGCTGGCGGCGGTGGCCCGGAACAAGGCGAAGGACGCCATGCGCTGCCGCAGGGAAGAAACCGTACCCATCCCGGAGGACTGGGGCGGCGGGGAAAGCTGCGACCCTGCGGCGGAGACGCTGCGGCGGGAGGAGGCGGCCCGCCTGTGGCAGGCGGTGGAGGCGCTGCCGGAGCCGGACCGGACGCTGTTTTTCCGCTATTATTACGACGGCGCTCCCCTCAAGGAGATCGCCGCGTCCCTGGACCTGAGCGGGACTGCTGCAAAGCAGCGGATGTTCCGGGGGCGAAAGAAGCTGAGGCAAGAATTGACAAAGGGGGTGGAAGGTCCATGAAAGACCGTTTTACAGAGCTTTGGGACGAGACCGTCCCCACGGGGGGACCCTGCCCGCAGCCGGAACCGGACGCGGTACTGCGCCGGGTGAACGCTGCGCTGGACGCCATTCCCCGGGAAAGGAGAAGCTATATGAAGCATAAAGTGCGTATGGCCGCCGTGGCTGCTGCCGCGGTGCTGGCCCTGACGGGCACCGCCGTGGCAGCGGGCATCCACAGCGACCTGCTGGCAAACTTTTTCAAGGGGGATACGACCCCCGGACAGAATTATCTCGACGATACGGTCCGCACGGTCAGCGACGGTCATTACACCTTTACCGTGGAGGGCGCCGCGGCGGATGAGAATACGATTTATATGACCGTGGAGGTGGCCGCGAAGGACGAAGAAACAAAAGCGTTCCTCTTCTCCGACGGCTTTTGGGGCATGGATACGTTTTCCGTTCGTGTCATAGAAACAGCCGGCGACCCAGACGAGACGGACCAGGGCGATTCGAGCAGCACGCAGATGACGCTTGGCTCCGTTCAGATCGTGGTGGGAACAGAGAGCGATCCAGACGATCCAGACCATCCAGACAGGCCGGAGAAGCCGGATCTGGAAGCTGCGGATGAACCGGAGCGTATTACCACTGTTTCCTATCATGAGTTGGAAAGTACATCGGAGAACAGCCGCCGGTTTGCGCTGTCCGTTGGCGCCAATGCGCCGGTTGCCCTTCTGGGGGTCCGCTGCGGATATATGGAGGAAGATCTGGGGATCGAGCTGCCCGTACAGCCCGCGCCTTCGGTCACAGTGGAGATCAACGCCTCCGGCACAGGCGTCTGCGATTATGAGACGCTGACGCCGGGCACGCTGACCATCGACCGCGTGCGTCTGACGCCCTTTACCTGCACCGTTGATATGACGGACGTCCCGGTGAGCCTCGGCGACAAGACCGATCCCAATTTCGCTTTCCGTATGGCAGACGGCACGATCCGCACCCAGAATCAAATGATGAATCATTCCAGAAGCGGCGCCACGACCGGGCGTCTGGAGGAACGAGACGGCGTTTCTTATGGAACGCGGCGAGCCCAATATCAGTTCCGGGAGGTACAGGACCTGAATGATATCGTCTCTGTCATCGCCTTTGACGTGGAGTATCCCCTGGACGGCGGCAAGCCTGTCCCGCTGGCCCACGATCCGTCTTTGGATCCCTTTACCCTGCCGCTTATGGAGCCCTTGGCGGAACACTCCGGCTCTTCCCTCTCTGTCCAGGCACTGACGGAAGGCTTAGGCGGCGTCTATGAGTGGAACGCTGTCGAAAAGGAAGCCGTCTGCACCTGTCGCGGCGTGACCATCCGGCTGCACCCCGGCGAGGACACGGCGGAGGTGAACGGCGAAACAGTCACGCTCCATACCGCCCCCGCGATCGTGGACGGCGTCTTACTGGCGGACAGTCAGGTATTCGACGACGCCTGGGGCATCTATTCTTTCGTCCTGCGGACGGAGTCGGAGGATGGAAAGGAACTCATCTGGCATGATTGGTATATCATTCCCTGAGCAGACCGGAATGGCTCTCTCAGAGCAGACAGACGCAAAGCTGCGGCTTTGCGTCTGTTTTTTGTATCTATTTTCCGAACAAATCAGATGTTGCCAGAATATAATATTAAAAACTATATAAAATAATATATTATATCTTGACATAGTATTATAAACGATGTAAGATAATAACAAAGAAAGGAACGGGAGCAATATGACACGAACTGTAACAACGATCCCTGCAATAGTTCCGGGTACGGCCGGTGTAAAAAAGGCGCCTGCCGTTCGGGACCCTTATGACAGCCTGCGCTTCTGGTCTGCGCTGACCCATGGCGCGGGCGCTGTACTGGGCGCTCTTGGCGGCGCGGTCCTGCTGCTCCTGGCCCAGGCAAGCGGCGCGGACGCGCTGGCGCTGGCTTCATTGGGCGTGTTTACCGCGTCCATGGTGGCGCTGTATCTGGCCAGCTGCATGTATCATTGTGTCAATACGACGGTGCGCGGCCGCCTGTTCCTGCGCAAGCTGGACCACGGCATGATCTATGTCCTGATCGCCGGGACGTATACGCCCATCTGCCTGTCGGTCCTGGGCGGACCATTGGGCTGGAGCATGTTTGGCGTGATCTGGGGCCTGGCGGCGCTGGGCATGGTCGTGACCATGTTCTGGCTGAACGCACCGCGGCTGCTGACGACGATGTTTTACGTCGGCATGGGCTGGATGGCCCTTCTTGCCGTGCAGCCGCTGATGGCGGCGCTGACGCCTGCGGCCTTCGGCTGGATGCTTCTGGGCGGTGTGATGTATACTGCCGGCGGGGTCATGTACGCACTGAAATGGCCCCTGCGCAGCAGCCCGCGTTTTGGGTGCCACGAAATCTTCCATGTATTCGTACTGCTGGGCAGCGGATGCTTCTTTGCGATGATGTGCGTGGTATTTATCGGGTGATGGAAGAAATATAAGACGAGGATCATGAAAAAGGACCTGCTGATTTCAAACAGCAGGTCCTTTTTTCGCATCATGTAAGCGGCAGCCGCTCTTTTTCCTGCGGCGCTGCCTTCTTCAAGACATCCTCCGGCAGGCGCTTTGTCAGCCACTTTCCCTTTTTATAGTAAATAAAGAACGCCACCGTACCGATACACCAGGAAACGGGGTAACTGATGCAGACCATATCCAGCGTATTGTTCAGGGGCAGGACCCAAAGGATCCAGACCACACGGAAGGCACAGATGGACAGTCCGGTGATGATCATTGGCACCAGCGCTTCTCCCACACCGCGGATGACGCCGGAGTAGATCTCAATGCACATATAGGTGATATACGTCGGCGTAAGGAACAGGATCATGCGGATGCAAATGGCGACCTTGTCCGGTTCCGTAACGAAAAGATACGTCAAAGGATAGCGGAAAAGCATGGTCAGCACCGTGATGATGACGCAGCCGAGGGCCGCCAGGCCCAGTCCCGTGCGCACGCCCCGGCGCAGACGGTCCAGCTTTGCCGCGCCGAAATTCTGCCCCACAAAGGTGGTCATCGTGGTGCCCATGGCGCTGACGGACATCCAGAAGATCAGATTGAGATTGCTGTACGCCGTCCAGGCGGCCACCGTATCGGTGCCGAAATAGTTTACGCTGGCCTGGATGAGCAGGTTGCTCAGATCGAACATGGTGGACTGGATGCCTGTGGGCAGGCCGATGCGGACGATGCGCAGAAGGATGCGCCGGTCGGCGCGCAGGTCCTTCAGGCGCAGCTGAACGGGCAGCTCCTTTTCCCGCGCCATGCACACCAACACCAGCGCCATGGCGATGGCCTGGGACAGGACCGTGGCCAGCGCCGCGCCCCGCACGCCGAGCTGTAAGCCCGCCGTCAGCAGCAGGTCCAGGAAGATATTGACCACCGCCGTGGCAATGAGGATATACACCGGACGTTTTGCGTCGCCCACGGCGCGCAGGATGCCGGAGCCCATGTTGTAGAGCATACTGGGCACCATACCCAGGAAATAGATGCGGATATATTGCACCGCCATGTCCATGATGTCCTCCGGCGTTTGCAGGATGGCCAGCAGCTGGGGGGAATAAATGAGACCGCCGATCATAAAAAGCAGGCCCGCAAAAGTGGCCAGAAGCAGCGCCGTATGGGTGGCTTTGCGCACCTGGTCGTATTCCCGCGCACCGAAGTACTGGGCGATGACCACGGTGGCGCCGCTGCCCAGCCCCATGAAAAAGCCGATGAGCAGGTTGATAAAGGTCCCCGTACATCCCACGGCGGCCAGGGCGTCCTCGCCCACCACCTTACTGATGATGATGGCGTCTGCGGTAACATAGACCTGCTGAAAGAAGATGCCGCACAATATGGGAATGAAAAAGCGGATCATTTGTGTGGAGATGCGGCCCTCGGTCAGGTCGATCTCGCCTCGTTTGCGCATTGTCATAACCGTTTTATCTCTCTTTGCGTTAAACTGCGCGGAAGCCCTGAAGGTGCGGGCCGCGTCCAAAAGAAAAACGCCCATCCCTTTGATGGACGGCATTTTGAAAGGCCGGGTCTTAATGAAACTGCGTGCAGAACCAATCCACAGTGCGACCGGTTCAGCAGACCTTATTATAGGCAACTTTTTCCCGTTTGTCTACCCATTCAGGCATTTTCTTTTCCGGCGGACTGTGCTACAATGGCGGTACAGGATAAAATGGGAAAACAGTTGATTTCAGGACAAAAAATCAGGTGAAGGAGGTCGGGAAAAGAGATGAGGATATCATCCATCAAGGCGCTGTATTTCAGCGCCACGGGCACGACGGAAACGGTGGTGCGCACCCTGGCGGCGGAGCTGTCCCGCAGTCTGGATGCGGCTGCGGGCGTCTATGATTTCACCACGCCCCAGGCGCGGGAGGAGACGCGGACATTTGCGCCGGAGGAGCTGGTGATCGTCGGCGTCCCCGTCTATGCCGGACGGGTGCCCAATGTGCTGCTGCCGTATCTGAAGGAGAAGCTGCGGGGGACCGGCGGCGCGGCTATCCCCGTGGTGCTGTTCGGCAACCGGGACTTTGACGATGCGCTGATCGAGCTGCGGAATATCCTGGAGGAGGATGGGCTGCGCACTGTGGCTGCCGCCGCTTTCGCGGGGGAGCATGCCTTTTCCGAGACGCTGGCCGCGGGCCGGCCGGACAGCGAGGACCTGGCCATCGCAGGCCAGTTTGCCCACGCGGCGGTCCAGCGTATCGCGGCGCTGGAACGTCTGCCAGAGACGCCCGTGGCAGTGCGGGGCGAAACGCCCCTGCGGCCCTATTATATGCCGCGGGACCGGAAGGGGGACCCGGTCAATATCCTCAAGGTACACCCGGAGACGGATCGGGAAAAGTGTACGGAGTGCGGCTTGTGTGCGTCTCTGTGCCCCATGGGGAGCATCGACCCGGCGGATGTATCCCGAATCACTGGCGTGTGCATCAAATGCTGCGCCTGTGTGAAAAAGTGCCCCGTGGGCGCGAAGTATTACAGCGATGAAAGGTATCTTTACCATCAGCATGAGCTGGAGGAGGGCTTTGCCCGCCGGACGGAGCCGGTCCTGTTTTTGTAAGGGAAGCGGCTTTCGCCGTATGGAATAGAAAACGGAAACCGCTTTATAAGAGACGGACCAAGAGACGGACCGCCGCCGGGACAACCGGCGGCGGTCTTTTCCGAGCGTAAGGGTCAGTTCTTGCCCAAGTCCTTTGTTTTTTCATACGCGGCGGTGACGGCGTCCATGGCCGCGGCGCGGAACGCGCTGCGCTCCAATGCGTGTACACCTGCAATCGTGCTTCCGCCGGGGCTGCACACCCGGTCCTTCAGCACGCCGGGATGATCGCCGCTGCAAAGCAGCAGCCTGGCGCTGCCGAGGACCGTCTGGGCGGCGTACAGCTGCGCCTTATCCCGCGGCAGGCCGCATTCCACGCCGCCGTCGGCCAGGGCTTCCATGAAAAGGTCCACAAACGCCGGCCCGCAGCCGGAGACGGCGGAGGCGGCGTCGATCAGGTTTTCGTCCAGCTCGTCCAGGATCCCTGCCTTTGCCATGTGGGAGACAAACGTTTCCTTGTCTTCCTCGGTGACATTGTCGCTAGCGGCGTACAGGATCATGCCCTCGCCCACCATCGCGGGGGTATTGGGCATGATGCGGATGATGGGGTAATTGCCGCCGGCCAGTTCCCGGATACGTTCGATGGACAGTCCCGCCGCCATGGAGACCAGAACGAAGGGGTCTGTCCGTGCCGACAGGACGGACCGGATGGAAGCAAGCATTTCCGCCATCATTTGGGGCTTGACGCCGAGGAACACATAGCGGCACAGCCGTGCCGCATCCTTGCTGCTGCCCACGGCGCACTCCAGCGTGTTGGCAAGGGTCTGGGCTGTGGCTTCGTCCCGGTCGGCCAGCAGCAGGCCTTTTCCGCCGATCGTTTTTGCCGCCGCCGCGGCCAGCGCGCCGCCCATATTGCCGCAGCCAATGAAACCGAATGAATATGCAGAAGACATCAATATCACCTTTATCAAAAATATAGTAGGTTAATTATACCACGGATGGGACGGCTTGTCTTGTATTTTGCAAAAAAAGATGGCGCACGGCACGGGAGGAAGCTCCGCGCCGTGCGCCCGCCGTTTCGGGCCGGTTACTCCGCCGTTTTGGTCAGGGGACCAAAGCCGGCGTTCTGGACGCATTCCTGTCCCTGGGGGGAGAGCAGGAAGCGGATCATTTCCCGGGCCGGGGAGCCGGACGGCTCGTCCGCGCGGACAACGGCGTAATTGTAGCCGGACAGGGGATAGGTCCCATCTGCGATGGTCCGGTCGTCAGGATAGACGCCGTTGACCTTGAGCAGCTTCAGGGTATCCCCGCTCAGGAGGATCTGGGAAGCGGTCTGATAATAATAGTAGATGCTGTAGCCCAGGGCGTAGGTCAAAGGCTCTTTCCGGTACGCCTCTTCCACGTCCGTCAGCACCGACGCCATGGTCACCGACGTGGTTTCCCGCCGGATGTCCGGGTGGATCTCCCGGCCCTGGAGGAAGAATTCCTCCATCTGAGCCTGACTGCCGCTGTCCATGTTGCGGCAATAGGGGACCAGGACGGCATTTGGCCCGCCCAGGGCGCTCCAGTTGTTGTATGGGTCGTTTACATAGATTTCTTCGATCTGCTTCATGGTCAGATTGTCCGTGGGATTGGCGCTGTTGGTGAAAAACACCATGGCGTCGTAGGCGATGGGGACCAGCTCCAGCGTTACGCCCTGGGCCTTTGCCTTGTCCAATGTGGCCTGGGTGGGCTTGGTGGAGATAATGAGCAGATCGGCTTCGCCGGAGATCAGACGGTCGTAGGAATAAAAGCTCTTGGAGTGCTTTGCGGGGCGGTCCGGGTGTCCTTCGGGATTGCAAAACAGGGAACTGTAGAGCGCTACTGTGTAAGGATAGGTGGAGGTGGAGCCGTCGATGACGGGCATCTCCGTGTCAAAGCCCCATTCGATGGCTTCATCGGTGGGGTAGCAGGGGAGGAAGCGCAGGACGCTGTACAAAAACTCGATCACCTCGTCTCGGGTGATGGGCTTCCCGGCTTCCGCCAGATACTCTGCGGGCAGGTCGCCGTTGGCGTCGTATTCCTCGCCGGTATAGCGGATCGTACTGACATCGATGCGCCGCACGGAGAGGTCACGGTAGGCGTCCGCGGCCCAAGCGGGGATGGCCGCGCCGTCGGCATAGGGCAGCTCTGCGTCAGGGGACTCCGGCAGCCAGCCAAGGGTGCGGAAGGCGCGGGCCAGCATCACGGTGAACTCGCCGCGGGTGACGGCGCGGTTGGGGTTGAAGTTGGTGTCTGCGGCGGCGATTCCCGCGGCTTGGGCGGCGCAGGCAGTGTCGTAGTACCAGTCGCCGGGTTTGACATCGTGGTAAACGCTGTCTGTCTGACCTGGTGCGCCCAGGGACAGCAGCCGTGTGATGAAAGCAAACGCCTCCGCGCGGCTCAGAGCGTCGTTCCGGTTCAGGTTGCCCGACGCGTCGCCCCGGAGGATGCCCCGCAGATACAGCTCGTCCGTGCCAACGGGCACGTCGATATAGGAATGGCCCTGCCAGACGGTGACGCAATCCGCGAACTCCTTAGGCGTACCCTGGTAAACCTCCAGAGGGCGCGTCGCATTCTCCGCCGGGACGGTAACGTAGAACCAGCCGCGGTAAAAATTGCTGCACAGGGGAACGGGGGTTTTGTCATCGCTATAGCGGACAGCCAACTCCTGGGTCTGGGACCAGGTGAGTTTTTCGTAATCCGGGACGTTCAGCCGCACGGTGACGTAGCCGTTTTTCTCCGTGCGCGTCCAGTTTTTTGCACCGGTATCCGTTTCGGCAGCCGGCGCCGCGGGAGACAGGGCGCAGACCAGGATAGCAGCCAGTACCGCGCCGGTCATGCGGCGCAGGAAAGATGCGGATCGTTTCATGGGGGAGCCTCCTTCATTGTACCTATATATTATGTAGTATACAGCAAGATTTGCCTGCCGTCGATAACAGAGAGGAGACGAACAGGAAACAATCATGTAACAGAAGACGGGCGTTGGCGTGTTGTGGCGCTGGT
>CANSLL010000007.1 GCA_947647695.1 uncultured Clostridia bacterium
ACGAGATCGTGATGTGACTGGAGTTCAGACGTGTGCTCTTCCGATCTGACTGAGGATATGGTCACTGAAGGTTCTGTGCTTACCATTGCCGGTGTGAAGTACACCTTCACCACCGATATGGACAAAGAGAACGCTGTTGATATCAGTAGCGGCGATCTGGCAACCATCGCCCAGAAGCTGACCGAGGCCGCTGAGGACAATCATGTTTACACAGTAGGCCATGACGGCAGCCGCATCACTTTGACCGAGACTCTGGAGCATGATGCCGAATATACCGTCGATGCTAAGGGCCAGATCAAGCCTCCCGCCGACGGTTGGGACCTGAGCACTGCTGAAGGCATCGCCAAGTCTCTGGGCTTCACCTCCGGCACCACCAAGAGCGGTACCGGTCTGACCCTCCAGATTGGCGATACTGCCGATGATTTCAACATGATGCAGGTTTCCATCGGTGATATGCATACCGAAGCTCTGGGCATCGCTGACCTCGATATCAGCAATCCCGAAGGCGCTAAGGCTGCGATCGGCACCATCAAGGATGCAATCAACTATGTCTCTGGTGTTCGCGGTGACCTGGGCGCAGTCCAGAACCGTCTGGAGCACACGGCGAACAACCTGTCCGTGATGGCGGAGAACATCCAGGATGCAGAGTCCACCATCCGCGACACCGATGTTGCCGAGGAAATGATGGCTTACACCAAGAACAACATCTTGATCCAGTCCGCTCAGGCGATGCTGGCCCAGGCCAACCAGGTGCCCCAGGGCGTCCTCCAGCTGCTCCAGTAATTGCAGCGCAAATTGTTTTTGGCACAAATCCCATACGCAGAAAAGGAGCGGGCGAAAGCCCGCTCCTTTTTTTACACAAACACAAAAAATTGCAAAAAATTCAAAGGACGCTGTTTCCCCCCGAAAGCTCTCCAGATTTCGCGCGGAGCGCGAAACTTAAAAAAATCCAACGCGAGCCCAGCGCAGCGGGTCGCGTTGGAAGAGGAAGAAGGAACGGAGCGGACGGAGCTTTCGTGGGCTTTGCCCGCGGAAGCGGAGTTTAGCGCAGTTTCTTCTGACGAACACCACGGCGGCAGTTCGCGCATAAACTGGTGTAGCACCAGTTGAAAGGAGGATGCCGGAACTATCAAAGTATAGTTCCGCTTTATGATATATGGATCAAAACAATCGAGATTCTTATGCCGTTCCGGTGGATGGAGTGAGCCGGAGGCGCGGCGCGGAGCCTGTAATCCCGCTGCCGAACGTGGGGGAAGGCGGCCCGGTCTACCCGGGCAATGATACCGGTGCAGAGCCCGTGATCCCGCTGCCGGACGTGGGTGAGGGCGGCCCGGTGTATCCGGGGAATAACACCGGCGCGGAGCCTGTGATTCCGCTGCCGAATCCCGGCGAGGGCGGTCCAGTGTATCCGGGCAATGGCGGCGGCGTCGTGGTGGAGCCTGTAATCCCGCTGCCGAACCCCGGCGAGGGCGGTCCGGTCTATCCGGGCAACGGCGGCGGCGTCATTGTGGAGCCTGTAATTCCGCTGCCAAATCCCGGCGAGGGCGGCCCGGTCTATCCAGGCAACAGCACCGTCATCCGGCCCAGCACGGCCAGAGTACGCTTTTTGAACGCGGCCTATGGCTATCCCAGGCTGCGCGTGATGCTGGGAAACCGCCGTTTTACCAGCGTGCTGAATTACGCTTCGGTGACGGGGTACGGACGGATCCGCAGCGGCTATCAGACGGTGACGGTTTCCGGTACGGACGGCTATATTTACATCCAGAAATCTATGCCCTTTTATGCGGGGAGCTTGACTACCGTGGCGATCATCAGAACGGCGGGCGGTCTGGACCTGTTGCAGATCACCGACAACTGCTGTGCGCCCACCGGAGGCCGGGCCAATTTCCGCGTCGGGAATCTGGCGTACAACAGCGGCCCGCTGGATGTAATCATGAGCGACGGGCGGGTGGTCTACAGCGACCTGCGCTATAAGGAGGTCGCCGCGTTCAAGGGCATCATGCCCGGTACCTACCAGTTCTTCTATGCGGATACGGATTTGGCGCCTATGCCCGCGTCCATGGATATCGAGACGCTGGATTCCGCGTGGCTGGGTACATATCCGCCCCAGGAGACGTTCGGTTCGCTGTATCTCAATGTGGTCAGCGGTGTGAATTATAGCGTCTATCTGCTGCAAAGCGGGAGCAACCGCAACAATATCCAGAACCTGATCTTGGCGGATCGCTGAGAAAAGCCCTTTGCCCGGACAGCGTTTGACAAAGAACAGCCCCGGCGCGTGATGCGCCGGGGCCTTTTGTGCGTTGGCTGTGCCGGATCAATTCTTGAGCATTTTTGCAAAATCCGCCATGGCGCCGGCGATTTTGAGCTGCTGGGGGCAGACCTGTTCGCAGCTGCCGCAGCCCACGCAGGCCGAGGGCTGCTTTTCCGGGGGGAGCGACGCCAGGGCCATGGGCGCGATAAAACCGTCCCGACCGGTGAAGGTATGCTCGTTGTACAGATTCAACAGCATGGGGATATCCAGCTGCTGGGGGCAATGGCTGACGCAGTAATGGCAGGAGGTACAGGACAACGCGCCATCCAGCATCCCATCGGCAATGGAAAGCAGCGTGTCGTACTCCGTGTCGTTCAGGGGGCGCTCCGTCTCAAAAATGGCGATATTTTCCCGGAGCTGATCCATGTCCGACATACCCGAGAGGGTCACGCCGGTGTTGGGCAGGGTCTGGATAAAGCGGAAAGCCCAGGCGGGGATGGATTCGTCGGGCCGCAGATCCCGGAGCGTTGCCGTGTCTTGCTCGGACAGCCGGGCGAGGCGTCCGCCCCGCAGGGGTTCCATGACCCACATGGGGATGTGCATGGACTCCAACAGCTTCAGCTTTGCCTGGGCGTCCTGGAGCGTCCAATCCACATAGTTCATCTGTACCTGGCAGAACTCCATATCCTTGCCGTAGGCGTTTAAGAAACGGCGGAACACATCATAGGAGCCGTGGATGGAGAAGCCCAGATGGCGGATGCGTCCGTTTTTCTTCTGCTCCATGAGGTAGGAATAGATCCCGTATTTGGCGTCGTCCAGATAGGCGTCGATGTTCATTTCGCAGACGTTGTGGAAGAGGTAAAAATCGAAATAGTCCACGCCGCATTTTTCCAGCTGCCGCTCAAAGATCTCCCGGACCTTGGGCATGTTGGCAAGGTCGTAGCCGGGGAATTTGCTGGCGAGGAAAAAGCTGTCCCGGGGATACTTCGCCAGCGCCTTGCCCATTACGATCTCGGACTGGCCGCCGTGGTAGCCCCAGGCGGTGTCGTAGTAGGTGATGCCGTGGTCCATGGCGTAATCCACCATCGCCTCCGCCGCCGCGGTGTCGATGCGGCCATTGTCCCCGTCGATCACCGGCAGGCGCATTGCGCCGAACCCGAGGGCGGAAAAGGTTTCACCGCAGAAAGTTTTCGTTGTCATAGGTACGCACTCCTGTTCACAGCCGCAGGCCGTATTTTTTGATCCAAGGCCGGAAAAGGATATTTTTTCCGGCTTTTTTATTATATCAGGCAGTATGGGAAATGGCAAGTGCTTAAACTGAAAGGGGAAGTATGCTTTACAGGTATGGCTCTTTTCGGTATAATGAAAGCGTTATTTCCGAAAAGACGGCGGACAGGAAGGGTGGAAGGTGTACGATGCGGAAAAGAAAGCGGCATATGCTCCGCCTGTGGGCGGCGCTCCTGACAGCAGCGGGAGCCGCAGCGCTGGCGGCGCCTGCCGGGGCTGCTGAGGTGCTGCGTGACGAAATGGAGATGGTCGTGTCCGGCGGCGTGGCGTACTATGCTGACCAGGAGTTTGACGTCTGCTTTTTCGACGGCGCGTCGGGACAGTCGGGCCTTGTGGTGGGAAAAAAGGATGGGGCGCTTTGGCAGGGTTGCGCTGTATTTGAGGGCGGCGTGATCTATGCCAGCGGTCAGGTGCTTTGGTATCGGGGCCGGGATGGGGCAGCGGAGCAGGTCTATGATTTTCGCCTTGTGGAACCCAAAGCGTCGTATGCGGAGATCGTATCCGCGTTTGGTCGGGACGAGGTGCTGGTGCGCCTGCTGGACCGGGAAGGTGAGCTTCTGGACGTCTGGCTATTATCCGGCGGCACAGCGGAACCGTATGACGGCGTGCCGGACGAAGCGGAGCGCGCCGGGGCGGCGGCATACGGACAGGGCGTCCGTTCTGCCGCGTCCTGGGGAAATGAGACATTGGTGCTCCGCGTGGACGGCGATGTGCAGCTGCGCTGCTATGAGGGGAGCGTGCCGGGGCCTTTTCGGGTGATCGGGACATATCCTGGGGTCACGTCTTGTGCCTTTGACGGGGAGATGGTCTATCTTCGTCAGGAAGAGAAGGGCGTGATCACGGCGTACCGCGCCCGCCGGGACGGGGCGGGGCATTTGACGGCCCTGGAGGAGTTGTCCGCGGTGACGGACGCATACAGGCTGACCTATCCGCATATGACAGCGCCATGGGGCAGATTGCTGGTCAGTTTTTTCCTACTGGCAGGGAGCCTTTTGGTCATGGGGATACACGGAGCGGAGCAGGAAGACCCCTGACTGCGGGGAACCCGGAAAAGAGAAAGCTGCGGATATGTACACCAGGGCAAAAAACGGTACACGGAGTTTCCTTCGTGTACCGTTTCGTGTTTTTCGGATGTGCTGCAATAACCTGCCGGGGCTTACTCCTGCATGGACGCAACGAATGCGCCGTAACGGGCGATGCGCTCGTCGGCTTCCACGCGGCTGTCGGCGCGGGTGAGAAGATAGACCTTGATTTTCGGCTCCGTGCCGGAGGGACGCACGATAAAGGACGTACCGTCTTCCAGCTCAAAGCGGAGCACATTGGAACCGGACAGCTCCATGGTTCCCTTTTTGCCGGTGGCCATATCGGTGACGCTGCCGTCGCGGTAGTCCTTGAAGGCGGCGACCTTTGTACCGGCGATTTCCTGATAGGGATGCTCCCGCAGCCGGGCCATCAGCGCGGCCATCTTGGCAAGACCGTCCAATCCGGGCATGACCAGGTTGAAGGTCTTTTCGGCGAAGTGGCCGTACTTTTCATACAGGGCGTTCAGCGCGTCGAACAGCGTCATACCCTGGGAAGCGTACCAGCAGGCCATTTCCACGATGAGCATGGAGGCGGTGACGGCGTCCTTGTCGCGGACGTAGTTGCCGATCATATAGCCGTAGGATTCCTCAAAGGAGAAGATGGCATTGTAAGAATGGTCCTGCTCAAACTGGCCGATCTTTTCGGCCATGAACTTGAAGCCGGTAAAGGTGTCAAAGCATGTTACATCGTTGCGCTGGGCGATCTCCCGCACCATCTCCGAGGACACGATGCTCTTGAGCACCGCGGGCTGTTCGGGCATGGTGCCCGCCCGCTGCTTGGCGCCGATCAGGTAATCGCACAACAGCGCGCCGGTCTGGTTGCCGGTGAAGGGGACGTATTCGCCCATGCCGTCGCGCACCATGATGCCCACGCGGTCGGCATCCGGGTCGGTGCCCACGATCAGCGTAGCGCCGTTCTTTTTGGCCAGGTCGATGGCCAGATAAAAGCCCTCGGGGTTTTCCGGGTTCGGACTCTTCACCGTGGGGAAATTGCCGTCGATGACCATCTGCTGCGGCTCACAGAGGATGTGCTTCATGCCCATGCGGCGCAGGGCCAGGGGGACCAGCTTATGGCCGCAGCCATGGAAGGGGGTGAACACGATCTTGAAATCGTCCGCAACCGAGGCTACCATCTTGGGATCGTTGGCCATGGCCATGACATTGCGCATGAAACGTTCGTCGCATTCCTCGCCCATTACGGTGATGAGACCGGCGGAAACGGCGTCGTCATAGGGCATGGAGCGGATATCCTGGAAGATATCGATCTTCGCCAGCTGTTCTGCAATGGCGTCGGCGTGCTGGGGCGGCAGCTGGGCGCCGTCTTCCCAGTAGACCTTATAGCCGTTGTATTCCTTGGGATTGTGGCTGGCGGTGATATTGATGCCCGCCTGGCAGTGGTATTCCCGCACGGCAAAGCTCAGCTCCGGTGTGGGGCGCAGGTCCTCGAAAATGCGCACATGGATGCCGTTGCCCGCCATGACCTCTGCGGCGGCGCGGGCAAAGTCCATATTGTGCAGGCGGCAGTCCATGCAGATGGCCACGCCGCGGGTCTTTGCCTCGTCTCCCTCCGCGGCAATGACGTTGGCGAAGCCCTGGGTGGCGTGGCGCACCACATAGTCGTTCATATGGTGCAACCCCACCTTCATCGTGCCGCGCAGGCCGGCCGTGCCGAACTCCAGAGGGCCGTAAAACCGGGACTCGATCTCCTTGGGATCGTCCTTGATCGCCAGCAGCTCCGCGCGCTCCTCTTCCGTCAAGACGCTGCTGTTCAACCATTTTTCATATTCTGCCATATAATCCGTTGCCATAGTTGCCATCCATCCTTTCTTTTTTCTATCCTGTCTTTTATCCTTGATCCGTGCGTTGATTCATGATAGCGGAGGATCGATTTCCTCGCTGCCTGGTTCCTCTGCGGGCGTTTCCAGCAGTGCTCTGGCGTCGTCCAGCAGGGAGCGGGGAACATACAGCGACGGGCTGTAGGCTGAGGTGCCCAGAATGAGCTTGCCCAGGGAGCCTTCGTTGTTGTAGCTTTTGAACACTGGGATGCCATAGGCCAGAAGCATATTTACGGCGAAGTCGGCTTCGTTGTTAAAATCTGGGACGGAGGCAAGGAGCACCGCCTGCTCCCGCTCCCCGTTTTCGTCCAGAGGCCACAGCGCCTCGACCCGTGCGCGCTGTTCTCCTTCACTGCCCCAGCTCAGGGGAACCTCCTTGTCCTTTTTGTCAAACATAGGGACCTCGTCCTCCTTTTGTATTGCACCCTCCGGCCCGCGGGAAAACGAGTGAGGTGCTATTTATGATATTTACTGCCTTCCGTGATCTGGAAGGCCCGGTAAAGCTGTTCCAGAAGCATGACCCGCGCCAGATGGTGCGGAAAGGTCATGGGCGACATGGACAGCTGCGCCCAGGCGCTGTTTTTGATGCTGGCGTGCAGACCGAAGGAACCGCCGATGACGAAGACGAGATGCTTTGCACTGTTATGGCTCCAGGTCTGGATCAGACCGGACAGCTCTTCGCTGGAGCGCAGCCGCCCTTCGATACACAGCACCACAACACTGGCGCTGGGCGGCAGCTTGGCGCGGATGCGCTCTGCTTCCCGGGCCAGGGCGGCGTCGATCTCGGCGGGGGAGGGGGCGTCAGGCAGGCGTTCCTCCTTCAATTCCACAACGGACAGTTTGCAGTACCGCTGCAAGCGCTTGACATATTCTGCGCAGGCATCAAGAAAAAACGTTTCCTTCAGCTTTCCGACGCACAAAACGGTGATGTTGACCATATCATGCTCCTGCAAAGGTATGGGCCGGGCTGGGCGTGCTGCGGGGCGCGGCAGTCAGGCGGACGGATGGAAAGCCATGATCGTCCAGGGCGGTTCGCACTGCGTCCAGCGCCATGGCGGGGGTGTTGTTTTGGTCGCTTAGATGGGCCAGCAGGATATCCCGCGTCCCGGCGCGGGCGGCGGCGACGGCAAAGGCTGCAGCGTCGTCGTTGGACAGGTGGCCGAAGGCGCTGTGGATACGCCGTTTCAGGTGGGACGGGTACGGTCCATTGCGGAGCATGGCCAAATCGTGGTTTGCTTCCAATACTAAGACCGAGACGCCGCGGAGCATGTCCGCCGCCTCCGGCACGACGCCGGTGTCGGTCAAAAGACCGGCTGCGCCGTCGGCGCTTTCTATCCGATAGCATACACTGTCCGGTGCGTCGTGAGAGGTCGAAAAAGAGCGGATGAAAAAATCGCCGGCGGAAAAAGCGTCTCCTGCGGCAAAGGGGCGGAGCACCGGAGCAACAGCCGGGAACCGGCTGCGCAGATCAAGCGCTGTGCCGTGACTCGCAAAAATGGGGATGGTATAGTGCTTCAGCAGCGTGGGCAGGGCGCAGATATGGTCGCTGTGGCTGTGGGTGACCAGCAGAGCGGAAACATCCAGCAGCGACAGGCCCTGGGCGCTCAGCGCGCCGTTGATGCGTCGCACGGAGATCCCCGCGTCGATCAGGATATGACAGCTGCCGCGGCTGACGAGGACGGCATTCCCGGAGGAGCCGCTGGCAAGGGTGGTGACGGTGGTCAAGGGAGCATTCAGTCCTTTATGTAGCATTTGAACGTGGACCGGGACAAAAGTCCGGGAGCACGGTGGGAGCACAGAGAGGCGGGAAAAGCGGAAAACGCCCAGGGGAGCGCGCCGGCGTTCGACGGTTCTTCCATGGGCGTTTGAAGCCGTGACAGTACTGCGGCTCAGCCAACTTTGACCGACGAGCCGGAATCGTCCGGTTCGTCTACGGCTTTGATCTCTGCGCCGAGGGCGCGCAGCTTACCGACGATGTCTTCATAGCCGCGCTCGATATAATTCACGCAGCTGACTTCCGTGGTGCCGTGGGCGGCGAGGGCCACGATGACCATGGCCGCGCCGGCGCGCAGGTCGCATGCCTGGATGGGAGCACCGTCGAAATGGTCGATGCCTTCCACCACGGCGACCTTGCCGTCCACTTGAATATGAGCGCCCAGGCGCTTTAATTCATCCACATAGCGGTAGCGGTTGTCCCAGACGCTTTCGGTGACGACGCTGGTGCCGTCGGCCAGGCAGAGCACCGCCACGATCTGGGGCTGCATATCCGTGGGAAAGCCCGGATAAGGCAGCGTCTTGACGTTGGCGCGGCGCAGCGGCGCGCAGCGGCGCACGAGCAGGTTGTCGTCCTGTTCCTCGATCTCTACCCCCATTTCCAACAGCTTGGCCGTGATACAGTCCAGATGTTTGGGAATAATATTTTTGATCAGCACCTCGCCGCCGGCGGCCGCCACGGCGGCCATATAGGTCCCCGCTTCGATCTGATCGGGGATGATGGAGTACGTCCCGCCCCGCAGCTGGGGAACGCCGCGGACCTTGATCACATCCGTTCCCGCGCCGCGGATATCAGCGCCCATGGAGTTGAGGAAGTTGGCAAGATCGACGATATGGGGCTCCTTTGCCGCGTTTTCAATGACGGTGTTGCCTTCGGCCAGGACAGACGCCAGCATGACGTTCATCGTGGCGCCCACGGAAACGACGTCCAGGTATACCTGTGCGCCGTGGAGGTGCCCTTCGGGCGCATAGGCGTGGATAAAGCCGCCCTCTACCTCTACCTCCGCGCCCATGGCCTTAAAGCCCTTGATATGCTGATCGATGGGGCGGACGCCGAAATTGCAGCCACCGGGCATGGTGACCTCCGCGCGGCCGAACCGTCCCAGCAGGGCGCCGATCATATAATAGGAGGCGCGGATCTTCCGGGCCAGCTCATAGGGCGTGCGGGTGGAGCGGATGTGTTCGCAGTTGATCTCCACTGCGTGGGGATTGAGGGAGCGCACTTCGGCGCCCAGGTCGGACAAGATGTCAAAGATCAGGGAAACATCGCTGATTTGAGGGATATTTTCGATCCGGCAGGTACCGTTGACCAAAAGGGCGGCGGGCAGAATTGCCACGGCGGCGTTTTTTGCGCCGGAGATGGGGACTTCGCCATGCAGGGGTTTGCCCCCCTGGATGATATATTTCTTCAAAAGGAAGACACCTTCTTTTTCAATTTCATACAACTTCAGACAAGGCCGCATCTTATAAAATTAGCAGAACAATTTGATGCGGCGCGCCTCTATGTCCAGGCGACAGCATTCGACAAAATATGCTATCCCAGAAAAAGCCACATATAGTATACCAGATTTTGTGCTAAAAGCAATATCGATCCCAATTTTTCTTGAAAAAATCCACAATACATCGAATATTTGTACGAAAAAGTGAGAAAAATTCCTGTTTTTTTACCGGATTACGGAAACATGGCCTGTCGCCGCATTGACATAATAGCTGTAAGTATTTGTCTCGATCCGGTATACAGGGGTGAGCAGCAGAGGGGCGGAGGCGGTGCTTTGCAGCAAGTAACCCTCGGAGATGGCGGTAATCGTGCTGCAAATTCGCCCTGATGTGATACAGTCGTCCATCAAAGACACTGCCGCAGAGCAGCGGGTGATTTGTTTGATTTCTGTGCCGGCAGGTGTTTCCGCAGGCAGGAAGTATCCGCTGGCGGAAGCAAGACAGCCGCCGGAGAAACGGAATTCGATGGCTGCGTTATAGACCGGCGCGCCGCCGGCGTAAGGAACGGCTGTAACCATAGTATCCCCGCTTTCGGCCAGCCTATAATGGTCCGGGCAGGTTTCCTGCACAAAATCTTTTGGCGTGGACAAGGGCAGAACGGAGGAATTCATTTCCAGGGTAAAGGAACCGTTGGGGCGCAGGATCATGCGTCCGCGTCCGCTTTCATAGCGCACGTTGCCGCCGTTGTCGCTTTTGACGGTTTCACTGCCCAAAAAGACAGCTGCAAAGGCGTCCTCCGTTTCGCTCCGCCGTTCGTAGGCATAGGAAAGGAGCGGGGTGTTTTCTTCCAGCAGGGCCGGATCGATCGCAATGTCGTTGCCGGCCAGGAGAGCCGTCGTTTTTTGAATCAACGCCTGTTTTGACGTTTGCTCCTGGTACTGCTGAGTCAAGAGCAGGAACAGCAAAAACGCATTCAGCAGCAGTAAAATAACGATGATAATGTTTTTCAAGCGGTATGTTTCCAAAGAATGCCCTCCTTCCTGTGGGATCGTTTTGGACGCGTCGGCCGTTTTATTTGCGCAGCCAGGTGGGCTGCAGAGTATCTCCTCCGTCATCAAAATAGCCCAGCAGCAGTTCTGCGCCGCTTTGGGGGCGGACGGCGGCGGCCGCCTGAAGGACAGGAAGCAGAGAGGTGCTGCGGTTGGTCAGGGTGTAACGGCGCAGGTGGAGGGTAAAGGCTGTTACGGTGTTGTTTTCGATGGTGACGCGCATGGCATAGCCCTCTGGAAATTCGATGGGCACGCCCTGGAGCATGTAGCCAAAGAGTACCTCGACGCTGCCCTGGCGGTTGTTTTCCACGGATAGAAGGTACACCGCGCCGTCTCCCAACCGTTCGCCTAAAAGGACTGCGGCGAGGTTGCGGGCTGCGGCTACGGCGTCTTCCGCCGTGGCGTCTTCTCCGGTATGGGGCACGGTGAGCAGCGGGATACCGCCTCCGTTGCCGCTGTACGTCACTGTGCCGCCGGGGGCGGCGTAGAGCGTTCCCTGGGACTGGATGGTCACCTCGGTGCCATCGGAAAGGGCATAGCGGAAATTGGAATGGACGTTGAATTCCAAGGCTGTCAGAAACGCGTCATATTCCTCTGTGCCCGTCAGGGACTGGGCGGCCAGGTCGGGCAGGGCGGCTGTGTCCTGGGTCAGCAGCGTGTACGGGGCAAGAAACTGGTAGTGCTCGCCGCTGAGGAAGGCGAATTCCGCAGCCGTACCGGGACGGCGTTCTGCGGCGGAGGACAGGCTGTCCGCCGGGACGGCGGTTTGCCAGCGGTAATAGACGCCTTTGTCCTCCTGCCAGGCGTAGAGGACCAGCGTGTCGTTTTCCAGGGAGGACAGCAGCAGCGCGCGTACAGAGACGTTGGGACAGTCTCCGCCGCCTAATAAGTCCATGAAAAAGGACATGGGCAGCGTGGCCGTAAAATCGTAATAGATGCAGTCGTTTTCCAGGGCGCGGCGGAATTCCTCCTCGGAGGTCGTCTCTTGTTCCGCAGCAGAGGCGATGGACTCGGATAAAAGGGGGCTGAATTCTTCAAACACCGCGCCGTCGGTCGCGGCGCTGAACCAGGCGGAGCATGCTCCGCTGGTGCGTGCCGCAATGCGTACCGGCATATGGGACGCGACGGACTGTCCCTGGGGCGCCGTGGCCGTACCGGAGGAAACGAAAACATGGCCCAGGGCTTCGCCCCGGATCAAGTCGGCGCGGGAGAGCAGGAACAGCGCGGAAAAGGCCAGAACTGCGATCAGCACGTTCTGCACTGCGTTCAGGACGCGGCGGTTACTCCTCTTCCCCATACGCTGCCTCCAAAGCGGTCTGCCGGATGGGCAGAGTGATGCGGAAGGTGGTGCCCGGACCGGGCCGGTCCACGAGGGAGAGGGCGCCGTGGTGCTGGGCGATGATCTCGCTGGCGATGGAAAGCCCCAGACCGGTGCCGCCGGACTCCCGGGAGCGGGCCTTGTCCACCCGGTAAAAGCGTTCAAAGACATGGGCGCGGTCCTTTTCCGGGATGCCGATGCCGTTGTCGCTGATGTCGATCCAGACCTGTTCGCCGTCCTCGCCGCCGCTGAGTTCGATGCGTCCGCCGTCGGGGGTATATTTGATGGCGTTGGCGACGATATTCATCACCACCTGGGTCAGCCGGCCCCGGTCCGCCGTGATGACGGGCAGGTCGGGATAGCTGCGCACCAGGGTGTGGTCGCGGTTTTTTGCCGCCAGTTCCACGGCGTTGCAGACGTCGCGCAGCAGGTCCGACAGGGGGAACCGGGTCATGCTCATTTCCATATGGCCGTAGTCGAATTTCGACAGCGTCAGCAGATCCTGCACGATATGGGTCATGCGGTCTGTTTCGTTGATGATGACGTCAAGGAAGGAATTCGCCATTTCCGGCGGAACGTCAGTAGCGTCCTGGAGGGTCTCGGCGTAGCTGCGGACGTTGGTCAAAGGGGTGCGCAGCTCGTGGGAGACGTTGGCGACGAATTCCCGGCGGATTTCCTGATCCCGCCGCTGGACCGTCACGTCGTGGAGTACGGCCAGCACGCCGCCGGAGGTGGCGCTGGAAAAGGGCGAGAGGTGGACCTCGAGGATGCGCCCGTCCACCGTCAGCTCGCAGTCCTCGTAAAAGGGGCTGTGCAGCGCCATCACCCGTTCAAAATCCACCTGGGGCTGGAACAGATCGTCATAGCGCAGCGTCTCCATGTTTTCGTGGAGCATTTTGGCCGCTGCGGGGTTATACTGCATGACGGAGCGGTCGCGGGAAAAAGCGACCACGCCGTCACTCATGTGGAGGAACAGGGTATCGAGCTTGTTGCGCTCGTTTTTGACTTCGTTGATTGTGCTTTGCAGCGTCTCGGACATCTCGTTGAAGGTGGTGGTCAGGATGCCGATCTCATCGCTGGATTCCACGGAGATCTTATTGCCGAAATCACCCGAGGCCATACGTTCGGCACTGTTGGTCAGCCGCTCGATGGGCAGCGTCATGGTTTTGGAAAGGAGAAAGGACAGCAGTACGGAGATCAGCAGGCCCACCATCAGGGACTGAAGAATGATCATAAACAGCTGGGAGTTCAGATTGTTGACGCTTTCCCGGTTGTCAAGGATGTAGATGATATAAGCGTTGTCGCCGCCGGAGATGGGGACGGCCAAGTCCATATACGCTGCGGTGCTGTCGCTGCGCTGGCCGACCTCGCCGTTGCGGGCGGCCAGGAGATTGGCCGTGTCGGTCAGGCCCCCGCCGCCGCGGCTGTCCGAGCTTGCAAGGCAGTCGCCGGTCCGGGCGTCTAAGATGTAGTAGTTGCGGCTGCGGTAGTCGATGCCCAGGGCGCCGGTGTTGGCTTCGATCATGCGCTGCAAACTGGACACGCTGTCGCTCTGGGCCGCCTCGGCCCGCAGAGAGTTGACAAAATCGGCGTTGCTGACATCGAACACGCCCGCCATCTGTTCATAAAACGCGTCGGTATAGAAGTTGGAGATGCTGGCCATCAAAAAGGCGCCCACCACCGTCATCAGCGATGTGATAAGCAGCAGCAGGATGAGCGTCAGCTTCATATGCAGGCTTCGCAGCATAATAAAACACTTCCCTCGGCAAAATACAGAAATGGCGGCTACCAGCAGCCGTCGGGCAGGGCGGCGCGGATGCTGCAAACGGTATGCAGCGTCTGCGGCTGCCGGTTTTCACTGCTGGGTGGAGAAAAAGTAGCCCACGCCGCGGCGGGTGAGGATGTAGGTGGGATTGGCGGGGTCGTCCTCGATCTTTTCCCGCAGGCGGCGCACGGTGACGTCCACTGTGCGCACATCGCCGACGTATTCGTAGTTCCATACCTGCTCCATCAGGTCCGTGCGGGAAAAAACTTTGTCCGGCCGGCTGGCGAGGAAACAGAGCAGCTCGTATTCCCGCTGGGTCAGTTCGATCAGCTTGCCCGCTTTGCGCACCTCGTAGCGGTCGGTGTTGATGGACAGCTGGCCGGAGGCGATCATTTCCTCGCCGCCGTCTGCCGCCGCCTGCTGCATCAGCATGGCCGAGCGGCGGATGTTTGCCTTGACCCGCGCCATCAGCTCACGGGTGGAAAAAGGCTTGGTGATATAGTCGTCCGCGCCGATCTCCAAACCGAGGATTTTGTCCGCTTCTTCTTCGCGGGCGGTGAGGATGATGACGGGGATATTGCTGCCTTGCTCGCGCAGCTTCCGGCAGACGTCCCAGCCGATCATCTTCGGCAGCATCACGTCCAGCAGGATCAGATCCGGGTTCTTTTGCAGGGCCAGGGCAAGGCCCGTCTCGCCGTCGTAGGCTTCCAGGGTGTCGTAGCCCTCTTTCTGCAAATTGAATTTCAGGATATTGACGATGTTTTTTTCATCATCCACGATCAGGATACATTTCTTTTCCTCCATGGGAGAACACCTCCTGTCAAATCTGAGAAAATGCGCGCCGCTGTTACAGATGCAGGCGCACCTTGGTTTTGAGCACGGCGGCGACGGTCTTGGCGTCGGTGATCGCGCCGTCCATGATGCGCTGGACCAGGACATCGAAGGGGACGCGTTCGATTACGAGCAGCTCGTCCTCGTCCGGGGCGGGCGCATCGAAAGTGAGGTCGCGGGCGAGGTAGAGGTAAAGGGTCTCGGTGAAGATGCCGGGAGAGGAATGGAGAACGCCCAGGGGAACAAAGGAACCGGGCGTTGCGCCGGTCTCTTCCCGCAGCTCCCGCAGCGCAGCGGCGGCAGGGTCCGCCCGTTCCCCCGGCTCCAGCTTGCCCGCGGGCAGCTCCGTCATGGTCCGGCCGATGGCGTAGCGGTACTGAGTCACGGTGATAACGCGCATCTGTTCGTCCAGGGGCAGTATCACCACGCCGCCGGGATGCTCCACAACCTCGCGTTTTGACGTTTTGCCGCCGGGGAGGAGGACGTCGTCCATCTGTACGTTTACAATGCGGCCATGATAGACCTCGCGGCCGCCGGTCTTTTTTTCTGTGAGTTCCATGGTACCATCTCCCTTTCTTCCATAAGACGGGCGAAGGACTGCCCGGGATATCCGAAGGCGCTTTGCGCCGTTTTTGTGCGGTTCTGCCAAAAAGTATACCACATACCGCGGGAAAATACCAGTCCGCATCCGTTTTTTCCCAGCCGGGGCAGAAGGCTCCGCCATCGGACCGCTTTCCGCGGCGGGGCGGCTGTCTCTGGAGAAAAAATACTTGCGCGGATGGGGCTGCGGGTATAGGATAAAGAGGAATTCAACCACAAAAGGAGAAAATGTATGTGGGCATATGAAAGTGTATTTTATCAGATCTATCCCCTGGGCTTTTGCGGCGCGCCCTTTGAAAACGACGGCGTCCAGGCGCACCGGATTCTCAAAGTGCTGCAATGGACGGAGCACATCAAGAAGCTGAACGCTAACGCGGTCTATTTTTCCCCGGTGTTCGAGTCGGATACCCACGGTTACAACACCCGGGATTTCCGGCGCATCGACGTGCGCCTGGGGACGAACGAGGACTTCCAGACCGTCTGCGCGGCGCTGCATGAGGCGGGCATCCGCGTGGTCCTCGACGGCGTGTTCAACCATGTGGGGCGCGGCTTCTGGGCATTTCAGGACGTGCTGCGCAACCGGGAGAACTCGCCGTATCTGGACTGGTTCCACGTCGATCTTGGCGGGAACTCCTGCTATAACGACGGCCTGTGGTACGAGGGCTGGGAGGGCAATTATGATCTTGTAAAGCTGAATCTGCGCAACGAGGCGGTCATCGGCCATATTTTCGACAGTGTCCGCTTCTGGGTGGAGACGTTCGGCATCGACGGGCTGCGGCTGGATGTGGCCTATTGTCTTGACCATGATTTCGTCCGGCGGCTGCGCGCCTTCTGCGACGGGCTGAAGGAGGAGTTTTTCCTCGTGGGCGAGATGCTCCACGGCGACTATAACCAGCTGATGAACGACGCCATGCTCCATTCCGCCACCAATTACGAGTGCTACAAAGGGCTGCATTCCAGCTTCAACAGTATGAACCTCTTTGAGGTCAACCACTCCCTCCAACGCCAGTTCGGCGCGGAAAACTGGTGCATCTACCGGGAAAAGCATCTGCTCAGCTTCGTGGACAACCACGATGTGACCCGTGCGGCCAGCATTTTGAACAACCCGGCCCATTTGCCGCTGCTCTACGCCCTGTGCTTTGGGATGCCCGGCATCCCGTGCGTCTACTACGGCAGCGAGTGGGGAGCGCAGGCGCGGAAGGAGGAGGGCGACAGCGCCCTGCGCGCCTGCTTTGCGCAGCCAGAGTGGAATGATCTGACGGATTGGATCGCCCGGCTTGCGGAGGTGAAGCGCCGGGAGAAGGCGCTGAATTGGGGCGGCTTCCGCTCCGTGGTCCTGACGAATCACCAGTGCATTTTCGAGCGCCGGTGCGGCGATGAATGCGTGTGGGTGGCGGTCAACGCCGGGGATCAGCCCTATTGGGCCGGGTTTGACGCGCCCTGCGGCTGCGCCGTGGACCTGCTCAGCGGCCAGGAGGTCGCGTTCTCCGGCGGCGCGGAGCTGCCGCCGTACAGCGCGGCGTTCTGGAAGCTGCGGCTGTGAAAAAAGATGGATCGTGAAACGGACGGCGGGCCTTCAAGGCCCGCTGTCTGTGCTTTTTTTGGACGGAACAGCTGTGATCAGGGACGCTTCGGCGGAACACGGCGCTTCTGATGTGGTTGGCTGGAGCGGGATCTCCTCCTGGAGAAATGTTTCTTCTTCTGCTGCTGGGCGTTGTGTTTTTTTCAGGGGAGTGTTGTTTTGGGGTGTTTCACCAAGGGAAAGCGCTTCCAGTTCTGTGGCGCTGTGCTCCGGGGCGGGGCTTGCATCCAGGGGAAGCTCTTCCTGAAAATATGTCTCTTCCGGGAAGGGTTCGTCGCCGTTTTCCAGCGCTTCCTTGGCCGCCGCCTCTTCCCGCAGGGATTCCTCATATTTGAGGGCTTTGGAATAAAACGTGCCCTGAGGCATCTTGCATGCGGAGGCGGCCTGGCGCAGCGTCAGCTCCTTTGTCCGCCACTTGTTGTAGACGCGGGCAAAGTTCCGGGGCAGGGGGTGGGTGGGCCGTCCGAACTGGACGCCCTTGGCTTTGGCCGCCGCAATACCCTCGGCTTGACGCTTTCGGATGCTTTCCCGCTCGCTCTGAGCCACGAAGGAGAGGATTTGCAGCACCAGATCTGCGATGAACGTCCCCATCAGGTCCTTGCCGCTGCGGGTGTCCAGCAGGGGCATGTCCAAAACGCAGATGTCGATGCCGATGTCCTTGGTCAGCAGACGCCACTGCTCCTGGATCTCCTCATAGTTACGGCCCAGCCGGTCGATGCTCAGGATATACAGCAGGTCGCCCGGCTGCATCTGACGCACCATCTTTTGATACTGGGGGCGGTTGAAATCCTTGCCGGAGAGTTTATCCAGATAGATGCGGCTCTTTGGGACAGAGCGTTCCGCCATGGCGGCGCGCTGCCGGTCCTCGTTCTGGTCTGTACTCGATACCCGGATATATCCGAACGCCTTTCCCTGCATCCTGCGTCCCCCCCATGTTTGCCGCATCGCTGCCCTTCCGGCAGTGTCCTTTCTATTTTACATGAAATTTGCGCAAAGCGTAGCCCCATCGGGCAGAAACCTGGAGAAATCTGTAAAATGTCCTAAAAAAACAAGGAAATTTCTGTAAGAAAAGGCTGTTTTGGGACGATGAAACGGAAAAGGCGCACGGTTTTGCCGTGCGCCTTTTCCGTTTCTATCAAATTTTTGATCCAAACCGCTGTGGGGCCGGCAGAGAGGATCGGCGAGGATGCGGTACTCGTTTGACGTTTCACGTCCGGGAGAAGGCCCAGATGTTGCTGATCTGACCGGACAGGGTGTCATATGTCCAGTGCTGGCTGCTGCGGGTGGGGCTGTTGGGATCGTTGACGGTAAAACCGCCGGCGTCGTAGCCTGTGAGGATGATATAGTGGCCGGTGGAGGTAAAGTCTCCAGGCCCCATGGCGCAGACGACGGGACGCCCGTTGTCCAGGGCGCGCTTCATGCGCTGCTCACTCAGGGGAAGCTCCTCGGCCTGCAGGCCGAAATGGGCGCAGCCTTCGGACATCAAAGTCCAGGAGGTACCGTTGCCCACGCTGTAAAACCCGTTGCCCTCAGCCCAGTGGGCAACGGTAGCGGGATCGCAGCTGCTGTCTCCGGTGAGATAGAGGACCAGCATGGAAAGGCACGTCGGCCCGCAGCCTGTCCAGCCGATCAGGCCGCTGCCGTAGCTTTCATAGCCCCAGCGCTCGTCCCATTGCAGCAGCAGCGGGACGGTATCGGAGGCCGCCTCGGCGCTCAGATCGATGTCGGGCCGTTTGCTGGGGCGATTGACATAATTCAAAACATAATCCAGCGCGTCAGGGTTTTTGGCGGCGAGGAAGAGCAGCTCCTCGGGGTAAGCGTCTGCGTTGGCGAGGATCTGACGGGCCTTCGGGGAGTCTTGGGCGGCTTCCTTCAAGGCAAGGACGGCGTCGGAATCCCCGGTGCGAGGCTTGGTATCTGTGAGAATGGGGGCAGTGCCGAGGCCGGCGGGTTCTGACGGGTCTATGGGTTTGCCGTCGTCGCCGGGACCGCTGAACAGGACGCGCAGGAAGGTAACGAGCAGGAACACGGCTGCGACGCAGGTTGCGGCCATGGTGAGACGCTGACGCCTCCGACGGCGGCGAATGGCGGCGGCACGCCGTTTGCGCCGCCGGAGGGCCGCCTGTTCCTCCGGTGTCAGAGGACACTCCCTGGAACGGCGGGGATTCTGCTGCCAGTATGCGCTGTTGTAGCGGCCGTCGCAGGATTGCCGGGAGTCGCGGTATTGCCGGGAAGAGGAACGCTGTTGCCGCATAAGGATCGCCCTTTCTTTGGTGGTGTTTGCGAGTTTACCATAAAAAAGCACTGCATCAAATATGTCAGTGGGATGTATCATAGCTGTATCATACGGCTTCCCGGACCGGACTGTAAAGGGAAAATGGTATTTTATCAGAAAAATGCAAGGATTTTGCAAGATGATGATGGCGGCGGGAGAATTGTTGCCCAATTGACATTTTCTGTAATCGCTTTGTGGTGGATTCTGAAATCCGGGGATACTATAATGCGAACTAATCAATCAAATTTTGGAGGAGGCGATTTTCCATGAATTGGAAACGTTTTGCGGCCTGCTTTGCGGCGGCTGCCTGTTCGGTGTCGGTGATGGCCGCCTGCGGTGCGCCTGTTGAGAACGGCGGCGGAAGCGCGGATGAGGACCTGTTCACCTTTACCCGCTCGAATTTCCCGCGCATCAATGGCTCTACATCCACTGTTCCCCTGGCCCAGGCTATTTGCAGTGTGCTGCTGGGAGAAGGCCGGGAGGATACGGCGGATCTGACCCAGTTTTCCAAGACGACGGAATCCTACCGCCAGTTGATCTGGGGCAACGCCGATGTGCTCATTGCGGCAGAGCCGGCCCCAAGCGTGATAGAGGAAAAGAACGCCCAAGGCTTTGATTGGCGGATGGAACCCTTTGCCATCGAGGGGCTGGTGTTCGTTGTCAACGCGGACAATCCGGTGGATTCCCTGACTGTGGAGCAGGTGCAAAAGATCTATACCGGGGAGATCACCAACTGGAACGAGGTCGGCGGGGAAGATTTGAAGATCGACGCCTTTCAGCGCAACGAGAATGCCGGCAGCCAGACCATGATGAAAAAGCTGGTCATGGGAGACCTGCCCATGATGGAGCCGGAAACGGAATATGTCATCGGGGAGATGGGCGAGCTGATCGAGGCGGTGCGCAGCTATGACAATGTCTCCAGCGCCATCGGCTACACTGTCTATTATTATGCGAAAAACATGAACATGGCCGACGGGCTGAAAATATTGCAGATCGACGGCGTCATGCCGGGGCCGGAGAGTTTCCGCAGCGGCGCGTATCCCTTCCTTAACCCCTATTACGTCGTCATGGCGGCGGATACGCCGGAGGACGCGCCCGCGGCGCGTCTGTTTGACTGGATCCTGAGCGATGCGGGACAGTATCTTGTGGACCGGGAGGGCTACGTTTCCGTCAAGGACGTGGCGGCGCAGCCATGATGGGGCGCAGGATCTGTATCGGGGCACTGCTGGCCCTGGCGGCCGTTGCGGCGGCGGGTTGCGGCAGCCAGGGCACGGGCGGCGTGCTGAGCGGACCGCCGGAGGATACGGCGGGCGTATTTGTCCACTGGGACGCCTGGACGCCCTACGAGGCCCCGGAGTACCGCTATACCCGACGGTATGAGGCGTTTACCGATCACCTGATCCCCGCCGGGGATTACGGCACGCTGATCCCCTTTACGGGCAAGGCTGTGGAGGGGTGGATGGGTCCTTCCTATTTATACGGCCTAGTGACGGAGAAGGGCGAGGTCGTGGTGGACCCGGTCTATTCCAGCATCTACCGGATGTCGGAATATGACGGGGAAACGAGCGAGATGATCTACCGCCCGTACCTTGTGCTCAGTAGGGGAACGTATGACCCTGCGGCGGAGACCGGCGTGACGGAGATCACCGTGGCGGCAGCGGACGGCAGCTGGTGCCGGGAGGGCTACAGACGCGCATACGGCTGCACAGAGGATTACTTTGTGGCCGGTACGGCGGACGGCGGCGTGGAGGTTTTGACGGCGCAGGGCGAGGTCCTGTGGCGCAAATCCGCGCAGGAGTTGGAGCTGCCGGAGATGCTGGAGCTGTACGGCGAGTCCTTTATCCTCGGCAGCGAAACGATGTGCTATTGGAGTGAAGATACGTCGTATTTTGTCTCCCTTGCGGACGGGAGTATCACGAAGTGTCCGGTGTCGGAGGCGGGTACCCCCAATATCGTTTATCGGGAGGACTTGATCGCGGCCAGCATACGGGACGGATCCGATTACCGCTACGGCTGCGTGGACCATACGGGGGCGTGGGTCATTGAGCCGGTGTATACCAGTATGGACCTGTTCCGCGGCGGATATGCCATTGTGGAAAAGGAGAACGGGACCTGGGCGCTAATCGACGAGACGGGCGCGGAGCGCCTTTCCTGCACGGAAGGGGAGCTGTTCCGCACCTGGGATGAGGACGGGAATATCTATTATATCAACGCGGCGGAGGACGGCACAGAAACCTATGGCGGCTACTGGGAGTTCTGGCTTTTCCATGTGATTCGGGTCTGGGATGAAGCCTTGGAACCCTGCGATATGCCGCTGACCTCCGGGGACCGGATCGTCTGGCGCTACAACGGCACTTGGCTGAAACTGGGGGACGGAGAAGCCGTGATCGGCTGGGGCGCAAAACAGATCAAGGCGCCCGTCCCCGAGGGATATTTTCTGGAGGAGACGTATCGCTGCGGCAGCGCCGTGGCCGTGCGCTTCCAAGCGGAGGATCTGGAGGCGGGTATCCCCGGCCTCTGCGGACTGTACGACGAGGCGGGGCGGGAGATCGTTGCGCCGGGAACGTATGGTTCCTTCGGCGTGTGCGGCGCGGACCGGATCTCGGCCTACGCCTACAGTGACAGCGGCCCGACCCGGATGGATGTCCTGGACGGGGAAGGAAACGTGTGCTTTTCCTTTGACGGCGGTATTATGTTCTATCAGCTGCCGGGCAGCGAGTTGATGGTATATGGGGACGATGTCAGCACGGGTCTTTGCACCGCCGGTGGGGAATGGGTGTTCCGCTGGCCCATTCTGAACGGAGATATTTGATTGCTGCGTATTTTTCCCATGGATGCGAAAGGGCGCACTGCGCCCTTTCGCATCAAAAAGAAATAAAAAACAAAAAACCGTGATACAAGTGTGATACAAGGGAAAGAGACAATCTTGACCGGTGGTATCCTGAGATCGAAAGAGAAAAGGAGGCCCTTTCATGATAAAAATTCTGATCGCAGAGGACGAGCGTCCCATTGCTGATCTGCTGGAGATGAACCTGAGCCGCGCGGGCTACAGCTGCACCTGGGTGGGGGACGGCCTGGCTGCCATCGAAAAATTGGAGCAGGAGACCTTTGACCTGGCGCTGCTGGATGTGATGATGCCCGGGGCAGACGGGTACGATGTGCTCAACTATATGAAGCCTATGAACATCCCGGCGATCTTTATCACCGCCCGGACCAATGTGGCCGACCGGGTGCGGGGCTTGCATGAAGGGGCGGACGATTACATCACAAAGCCCTTTGAGATCGTGGAAATGCTGGCGCGGGTGGAATCGGTCCTGCGGCGGTACAACAAGGGCGCGGCTCATTTTTCCTTTGACGGGGTGGAGGTGGACCTGCCGTCCCGCACGGTGGTGAAAAACGGCGAGCCGGTCAATCTCACGATGAAGGAATTCGATCTGCTGGTGCTGTTTTTGCAGAATAAAAATATCGCACTGTTCCGCGAAACGCTGTACCGCCGCGTCTGGGGCGGGGATTACACGGGCGAGGGACGCACGGTGGACCTCCATGTCCAGCGCCTGCGCAAAAAGCTGGGCTGGGAAGAGCACATCACGGCGGTCTACAAGGTGGGCTACCGGCTCAACGGCTGAAAGGATGAGCGCCCTTGAAATTTTCCCATAAGGTATTTTTATCCACGCTGATTATCATTGCCCTGATGTTCAGCATCGGCAGCTCCGTGCTGATGGATTCGGTTTTCCGCGCGGCGATGAAGCGGGAGGAACGGAGCGCCCTTGATGAAAACCAGATGCTCCGTTTTTCCTTTGTCACGGCGGTCACCAGCGCCGACAACGCGGCGGGCTATGGAATAGACCGCCAGTCGGAAAGCGTGATCCGCCGCATTGCCTGGTCCCTGGAGAACAGCAACGGTTATTGTATCCGTGTCAGCGATGCCCAGCACAATACCATTTATGTCAGCAAGACCTTTCGCGGCGGGAAGGACCTGGCCCGGCAGGCGGAGGACGGCCAGCGGGTCTGGCTCTGCTTTGCCGACGAGACGGGCCATTACATCCAGTCCGCCTGCTCCGTCACGGCGGGCGGCGGCGTATTTTATCTGGAAAATCTGCGCAATGTCAGCAGCGTTGTGGACGAGCAGAGGCAGTATCTGCGGCTATACCAGCTGCTGGCGCTGTGCCTGATCGGCCTGTCCACGGTCATCATGCTGGCGCTGTCCGCCTATCTGACGCGGCCCATGCACCGCCTGTCGGCCGTCAGTCGCCGCATCGCCAAGGGGGAATATCAGCTGCGCTGCGCGCCCGTCAGCCATGACGAGATCGGCGCGCTGACGGAGGATTTCAACGACATGGCGGACAGTCTGGAAACAAAGATCCGCCAGCTGGAGGACGCGTCCCGCAGGCAGGAGGACTTTATCGCCTCCTTTGCCCACGAGCTGAAAACGCCCATGACCTCCATCATCGGCTACAGCGATATGCTGCGCGGCCAGTCGCTGCCGCCGGAGCAGCAGTTCAAGGCGGCCAATTACATCTACACCGAGGGCAAGCGTTTAGAGTCCCTGTCGTATAAACTGCTGGATATCATTGTGTACCGGCGGTACGACGCCCAGCGCGACCCGCTTCCGATCAAAACGCTGCTGGAGGAGCTGGCCGCCGTGCTTCGCCCGTCCTTTGCCGAATACGGCGTCGCTTTGACCCTTTCGGCGGAGGAGGGCGTAGTCCTGGGAGAGAGCGATCTGCTCAAGTCCATGCTGGTCAATCTGTGCGACAACGCCCGCAAGGCCAGCGCGGAGGGGAGTACCGTGTCCATGGAAGGCGCATGGGAAAAGGACGGCGTCTACCGCATCACCGTGCGTGATCAGGGCTGCGGCATTGCGACGGAGGAGTTAAAGCACATCACCGAGCCGTTTTATATGGTGGACAAGTCCCGCGCGCGGGCCCAGAACGGCGCGGGTCTGGGGCTGACGCTCTGCGCCGCCATCGCGGCGCTGCACGATACGGCGCTGGAATTTGAAAGCGAGCCGGGCAGGGGCACCGCGGTGTCGGTCCGGCTCAAGGGAGCAAAGGGGGAGAAGGCATGAAGGCACGGCATTGGCTGCTGCTGTCCGCCACGGTTTGCGCTGTGCTGATGGCTGTTTTCTTTCCCCAGACGCTGTTTGCCCGCTGGGACAGGACAGAGCTGAATATCGTCCACAGCGAAGCCATTGACGAGACGCAGCTGGTGACGAATTACTCCCTCTCCGGGGCGGACCGTCTGCAGCTGTTCTGCCGCAGCGGCATCCAGGCCCGGAACGGGATCATCAACTATCGGGGCGCGTCCGGCGGCGTTACCCTGGAGCGGCGCACGCTGGATCTCAGCAGCGAAGACAAGGAAGAGGAGATCGGAGTGCAGGACGGGGAGATAAACCGCCACAATAAAACGGCGGCTTACGGCAAGGGCGGCGAAATGGATATCATCATGACCGATTCCGACGATAGTTCCCCCGCGCCCCTTCGGGAAAGAGTCGACAATTATTTGCATAACGCCATGGATATCTTGGAGTACTGGGGCCTGCTGCCGTTGTATACGGATTTCTCCCTCCGTTACGCAAAACTTGGCCCGGAGACGCTGAAAGTGGAATATTGCAGCGTTACCGACGACAACGTGCCCTTTTTTTCCATGGCGCTGCTGTGCATTACCTGCGAAATGAAGGACGGGGAGGCCTGGGGCATCGGGCAGGATACCGCATTTTCCATGGTGATCGACGAGGAAACGGGGATGCTTTATGCGGTATCCATCACCGGTGCGCCGGACTTTGTGCTGCCCTATGATCCGATGAATTACATGGTCCTTGCCGATATGATCGGCGTATCGTGTACGGAGTTCAGCATGGAGGATGTCACGGGAACGGTGGCGGGCGCCGAAACGGCGACGGTGGCGCGCTACAACTTCGGCGGCTATTCCTTCAGGGAGGAGGAGTCCGTCATTGAGGGCCGCGCCAGCTGTTCGTTCAATAGCGAAAGTAATCTTGCGGAGAACTGACCATAGTGTGGCAAAACCAAAGTGTGGCGAGAATCAAAAAAACGCCGCCTGCGAAAAAGCCTTTTCGGGCTGACGCGGGCGGCAATTCTTATTCTTGCGCCGGTACGTTCATCATGCGGCGGACGTAATCCTCGGAAACGTCCATGCGTTTGGCGGTTTGCGCTATGGTCAGACCGCTGGCAAGGAAGCGCCGCACCACGGCGGGCATGGCCTCGCCCACTTCGATGATGTGTCCGTCGGGATCGTAAAAGCGCACGACGCGCTGGCCCCAGGGGTGTTCCTTGAGCCCGTGCACCAGCTGTACGCCGCCTATGGCGCGCAGGCGCTGCCAGAAGGCGTCGATATCGTCTTCTTCAAAATACAGCTCTCCGGCGCGGTGGCGGAACGTAATGTCGCCCTCCAAAACGTCGATGAAGCCTTTCCATGTCTCCAACGATTGCAGGGAAAAGCCGCCGGTCAGCGTCACGTTTGCGCCGAAATCCTCGATGACGGATAGACTGAGAACGTCCCGATAGAAGGCAACGGATGCCTGTAGATCCTGGACGCACAGCAGGGTGGATTGGTAGTTCATAAAGCGTCTCCTTTCAGCGGCAGGCGAAAATAGACCATATCCCGCAGCAGTACGCCGCCTTCGATGATGGGATGGTCGTAGTGTTCGGTAAAGAAGTCCGGGATGCGGTGGGAATCGAGAAAGCCGCAACGGCGGTAGAACGGAACGGTGAGGGGACTGTCCCCGGTCCCGGCGAGCAGGCAGGAGGCGTGGGGACGGTAGTAGTTGGCGAGATAGCGGAGCATGGCCGCGCCGTATCCTTTGCGCTGGCGTTCCGGGACGGTAGCCAGGTTTTTGATCTCCCGCACGCCTCCGCCCTCGTCCGTCACGGCGCAGACGGTGCAAAGCGTGTCCCCGTCGTACAAGGCAAACAGCGTGCAGCGGTCCAGATACCGGTCGATCATGTCCTCCTGTTCGTCTCCGAGCAGCAGGAGGGGCAGAAACTCCCGCCGCCGGGCGGTGACGTTTTCTATGCGGGCATCCGTCATGACAGCTGCAGGGCCTTGACCAGGTCCTCCTCCGGTGTGACATAGGCGGTCTGATAGGTGGTGTAGATCACCATGCCAGGCCGTGCCCCGGCGGGCTTTTTGACGTAGCGCACGGGCGTGTAGTCCACCGGGACGTTCTGCCCGTCCCGAGCCTGGGAATAGTAGGCGGCCAGCATGGCGGCCTCCGTCATGCTGGTGTCGTCCGCCGGCGCGCCTGCGGTGTGAAGGATCACATGGGAGCCGTGGATCTTTTGCGTGTGGAACCAGATGTCTCCCGGCGCGGCGTCCTTACAGGTCAGCTGGTCGTTTTGTTTGTTGTTGCGTCCGACGCTGATGGAAAGACCAGTGCTGGAGCGGAATATGCGGGGCTTGAGCGCGCGCCGGGGCTGCTTTTTTTCGCTTTTCTGACCCTTGAGGTAGCCGGCTTCCTTCAGCTCTGCGCGGATGTCCCGCAGGTCGTGTTCCGATTCCGCTTCCCGCAGCTCCTCCAAGATGCTTTCCAGATAATCCAGCTCTGCGCGTCCTTTTTTGATCTGCTCCCGAAGCATGATTTCTGCGGTTTTTGCTTTGTTGTATTGCTTGTAGTATTTTGCCGCATTTTCCTGGGGTGTCAGCAACGGGTCCAGGCGGATATCGACCAGAGGGCAGCCTTCGGTGTAGTAATCCTCTGCCTGGAGGACCCGGGCGCCCTTTTCCATCCGGTAAAGATTTGCGGTGATCAGCTCGCCTGCTTTGCGCAGGGCGTCCCGCTCCTGGGTTGCCTGATATTCCTTTTCCTGCGCTGCCAGCTTCCGGCGCACCCGGTCACGGGCGCTGGTGGCAGTCTGGCGCAGATCGTGGGACAGCTGGCGCATCCGCTCCGTGCGCTCCCGTTTTTCATAAAAATCATCCAACAGGGCGGAAAGGGTGCCGTAGGAGACGCACTCCGCCGCGTTTTCATACTGGGCAATGGGAACGCAGGCAAAATCCATGGGCTTTTCGTCCCGCACAAGCATGGTGGGCGCGTAATCGCCTGTGCGGACCCGTGCGGTCAGTGCGGCAAAAGCGCTGCACAGGCGCGTTATGGACGGCTCGTCCAGGGAAAAGATGCGGGCGTCTGTGGCGCCGCAGGCGCGGTAGGCCAATTCCCGGCAGAGCAGGGGAGAGAGGCCGAAAAAGGTGTCCAGCAGCCAGCGGTCCAGCTGGGCCTCCGCCGGTGCGGCGGCAAGGAGGGACGGGAGGTCCTCTGCGTCCAGAGACAGGGGAGACCGCTTCGTATTTTGGGCGGGGGGGAGCCGGTAAAACAGTCCCGGCAGGAGCTGGCGCTTTTCGGAGAGATCCAGGTCGACCCGCCGCATACAATCGATGATACGGCCCTCGTCGTCCAGGAGGATCAAATTGGACTGGCGTCCCATGCCCTCCAGCACCAGCTGGCGGCGGCAAACTTCCCCCAATTCGTCGTGGCCCTCCAAGGTAAGGAGGATGATGCGTTCCATTTCCGGCTGGGTGATGTCGAGGATCTTTGCGCCGGTGAGGTGCTTGCGCAGGAGCATACAGAACATCGGCGGTTGAGCCGGGTTTTCCCGCAGCAGGCGGGTGAGCTGGAGCCGCGGCTGGTTGGCACCGGCGTTGATGAGCAGCCGTTGGCCGCGGGGCAGGAGCAGCACGACCTGGTCTCGCGTGGGCTGTTGGATCTTATCGATGCGCGCGCCGAGGATTGTTTGACGCAGTTCCCCGGCAATGGCATGAAAACAAATGGCGTCCATGACGTTACCTCGCTTTCTGAAAAATGCGGTAAAGCGGAATGAAAGGAGCGTGTGAGGGGGTTGCCGCCGTCAGGAAAGGGCGGTTTGGGGCGGTTCCATCATCGCAAGAAATAGCTCGTTGATTCGGTCACGGCGGCCGAGGAGATAGAGATAGCCGAACAGGGCTTCCAGGGCGGTGGCTTTCTGGTATTCTCCACGGGTGGCGTTTTGCGGGATGGAGTGGACGTTGGCGTTGCGTCCGCGGCGAAAGACTGCGGTTTCCTCGTCGGTGAGAAGGGGAAGGATGTATGCGCTCCGGCGTGCCTGCTCCGGCGCGCAGACGAGAGAGACGGTGGCGCGGTGGAGGCCTTTGCCGGTGGCTTTACCGTGAACGCAAAGCCATGTGCGTACCAGGATTTCGTATACGGCGTCGCCCATGTGGGCAAGGCCGATGCTGCTGATGGCGCGGATTTCCTCCGGTGAAAGGCTGATGCTGAAATAGTTTTCCATAGTGAAAAAATCTCCTGAAAAATGAAAAAAAGGGGTTGACGGCGTGGAGCTGGCGTGCTATAATAACGCCGTTGTGATGAGATATGACGCTGTGCTGTGCTGGATGCAAGGGATAGTATACAGAGTCTGTGCGTAAAAGTCAATGAAAAGTGAATTGGTAACCATGGGGGTATAGCTCAGCTGGGAGGGCAACTGACCAGTGAAACGACCCGCACGACTCCAAAAAAATGTCCAAATCCGCATCCGACCC
>CANSLL010000008.1 GCA_947647695.1 uncultured Clostridia bacterium
CTCTTCCGATCTTATGATGAAAATCATATGCCGGTTTGCTGCATTTCTGCCAAGTTTTTCTATTTTCTTCCAGCAAAAAGTCAAATCTTATAAAATCCCTTGACCGAAAAAGAGAATGGTATTATAGTGAATCATACAATATTCCCCCTTCCAAAATGATTTGAAAAGGAGAAGTGAACGAAAATGAAAGCGATACTCAAACGCCCCGCCGCACTGTTGTTGGCTCTGATGATGGCCCTGTCCCTGGCCGCCTGCGGCAACGACGCGAACAACGCCCCCAGCAGCGACGGTGAAAACGACGCGCCCTATGAACTGCAAATGGAAATCTCCCAGGACGACTGGGACGCTAACCGCCAGTACGTTGACCTGTCCACCGGCATCACCATGTCCTATGTGGAAATGGGCGTGGAAGACGGCCCGGCCCTGATCCTTCAGCACGGTATGACCGACAACAGCCGCTCCTGGTCCTTGGTTGCCTCAGATTTCGCAGAGGCCGGCTACCACGTTTATATGCTGGATCTGCGCGGTCACGGCTATTCCGACAAACCCGAAACCGGTATGTACACCATTATCGATTTCTCCAACGATATCGCCGCCTTTATGGACGCCAAGGGCATTGAAAAGGCCGATCTCGTCGGCCACTCTCTGGGTTCCATGACCATGCAGGCCTTTATGATGAACTACCCTGACCGCTGCAATCATGTGGTGCTGGTTGCTTCCACACCGGTCAATTCCGCCGCTCTTGGCACTGATATGTACGATTACATGCTGACCCTGGCCGATAACGAGCATCCCGACGATGAATTCATGGCCGGCTGGTACGCCAATCCCAACCCCGTGGACGAAGACTTCCTCCAGCGCGAGATGAAAGAATCCCAAAATCTGGACGCCAACGCCTGGCGCTGCATCTGCGCCGGCTCTGCTGCCGTGGACCTGACGCCTTTCTATCCTTACATCGACAGCTATGATATTCCAACCTTAATCATGCACGGTACGCTGGACAGCTTTTTTGACGATGCCGCCCAGGAGATCCTGTGCAGCTACCTCCCCGATGCCGAGTACAAGGTCTATGAAAACATCGGCCACAATATCCAGTGGGAGATTCCCGAGCAGTTTGCCGCCGACGTACTGGCGTTTATCGCCGCGTAACCGTTTTTTTTAAATTCCTTTGACCGCCGCCGGAAGCGCCGCTTCCGGCGGCGCTTTTTCTTCTCCTATCAAAAATTTTTTATTGTCAAATCCTGTCGAATGCGCTATAATGCGTTATGGTTTATTTTAGAAACCAAGTTACGAAAAAGTGCTTACTTGCGCCCCCTTCCTGCTATCCGTTATGATGAATCTATCATAACCGCAAGGAGGAACATCCCCATGAATGAAACCGCCAAAAAGTATACCGGTCTGTTCCGCAGCGTCAAGATCGCATCCGCTTCCACGGTGGACGAACAGGGCCGCCCCCAGAGCCGCATCATCAACATCATGCTCGCTCTGGACGAGGGTATGGTCATTGTCACATCCCGCGGCAAGCCCTTCTGGAAACAGCTCATGGACACGGGCCGCGTCGCTCTCAGCGCCATGTGCCCGGACTGCCAAAGCCTGAAATTCACCGGAAAGATCCGCCGTATGGAAGAACACAAAAAATGGGTGGACGAGGTGTTTCTTCACAACCCCGGCATGAACGAGGTCTACCCCGGCGACACCCGCTACGCCCTGGACGCGTTCCTGATCTACGAAGGCGCCGGCGAGTGGTTCGACCTGATGCACTATCCCATCTCTCGGGAGGCCTTCGCCTTCGGCGGCGCGGAACTGGAGGACGTGGGCTTCCGCATCGACGCGGAGCGGTGCACCGGATGCGGCGTGTGCCTGGAAAACTGCCCGCAAAAGTGCATCGCGCCGGGAGCGCCTTATGAGATCGACCCTGCCCATTGCCTGCAATGCGGCCTGTGCGCCGAGGTCTGCCCCGCAAAAGCCGTGGTGCGGCTGCACCCATAAGCCGGAAAAAGGAGCTGAACGCCTGTGACGTTTCTGTCCAATGTCATCCAACTTTATATCGACCGCGGACCGTGGTTCTTGGAGCTGTTGGGAGAACAGATCGTCATCTCGCTGATCTCCATTGCCGTGGCCGGGTCCCTGGGGCTGCTGCTGGGCATTTTCATCGCCGAGCACCGGAGCTTTGCCGAACCGCTGATCGCCGTGTGCAGCGTGTTTTACACCATCCCCGCCATCGCCTTGATCGGCCTGCTCATCACCCTGGTGGGCATCGGCGCGAAAAACGCCATCATCGCCATCATCCTTTATGGTCTGATGCCCATGGTGCGCAACACCTACACGGGCATCACCACCATCGATCCGGCCCTGATCGACGCCGCCGTGGGCATGGGCAGCACCAGGACTCAGCTGCTGCTGCGCATCAAGCTGCCGTTGGCCATGAGCGTCATCGTGGCGGGCCTGCGCAACGTGGTGGTCATGTCCATCGCCACGGGGAGCATCGCCGCATTCATCGGCGGCGGCGGCTTGGGCGAAGCCATCTTCCGCGGCATCACCATGTACAACCGGGAGATGATCTTCGCGGGAAGTCTCCTGCTTGTTTTGCTGGCCCTCGGCTGCGATTTCGCCCTGGGACGGCTGGAAAAATACATTAAAAAGAAATGGAGAATTTGACTATGAAAACCTATCAGCGCATCCTGGCCCTGACTGCGGCCGTGGGCCTGGCCCTGGCGTTGACCGCCTGCGGCGGTCCCGGCAGCACCCCCGACTCCGGTGACGACGGCGGCGCGGTGAACGCCAAGCCCATCCAGATTGCCACCAAACCCATGACCGAGCAGTTCATCCTCGGCGAGATGCTCAAGCAGATCATCGAGGACAAGACGGACTATACTTGCGAGGTGACCGAAGGCATCGGCGGCGGCACAAACAACATTATGCCCGCCATGCAGAAAGGCGAGTTTGACCTGTACCCGGAGTACACCTCCAGCGGCTACGTCATGGTTCTGGGCCACGACGCTTCCGGCGTGGCCGACAGCGCCATGTGGGATCAGCTGGTGCAGGAATACCATGACGAATACAATATGGCCTGGGTGGGCAAATACGGCTTTAACAACACCTACTGCCTGGCTGTCCGGGGCGACGTGGCCCGTCAGTACGGCCTCACGACCTGCTCCGACCTCTCCGCCGTTTCCGATCAGGTTGTCTTTGGCGGCAACCCCGACTATATTGAGCGCGAGGACGGCTATCCGCTGATTTGCAGCACCTATGATTACAACTTCAAGGACACCCGCAGCATCGACATCGGCGTGAAATACGCGGCCCTGGAAAACGGCGACATCGATGTAACCAATGGTTTCACCACCGACGCCCAGCTGGGCGTGCAGGACGTGGTGGTGCTGGAGGACGACAAGCATCTCCAGGCAAATTACTTCTGCTCCACCGTGGTGCGGGAGGAAGCGCTGGAAGCCTATCCCGGCCTGGAGGACGCCCTGTTGCTCATGGACGGCCTGCTGACCGACAAAGAAATGGCTCAGCTGAACTACCGCGTGGAAGTGGAAGGTCAAGATGAGGCGGATGTCGCCCACGACTTCCTGGTGGAAAAGGGTATTTTGACTGCATAACCAGCTTCCCGCCGGAGAAAGAAAGGAAACAGTCCCATGGAAGAATGTATCCGTTTCGACCATGTCACCAAGCGCTACGGCAATCATACGGCGCTGGACGATTTTAATCTGACCGTCCGGCGCGGCGCATTCCTCACCATGATCGGCCGCAGCGGCTGCGGAAAGACGACGGCTCTCCGGCTCATCAACGGCCTGCTCTCCCCGGATGAGGGCACTGTCTCCGTCTGCGGCAAGTCCGTGGCGGAAAACGACCTGATTGCTCTGCGCCGGAACATCGGCTACGCCATCCAGAGCGTGGGCTTGTTCCCCCACATGACGGTGGCAAAAAACATCGCCTATGTCCCCTCCCTGTCCAACGCCTGGACCCGCGAGGAAAGCAGGAAACGCGTAGCCCATTTGCTGGAGGTCGTGGGACTGGACGCGTCCATGGCAAACCGTTATCCCCGCGAGCTTTCCGGCGGACAGCAGCAGCGGGTGGGCATCGCCCGCGCCCTGGCCAACGACCCCGGCATCCTGCTGATGGACGAACCCTTCGGCGCGGTGGACGAGATCACCCGCAGAAGCCTGCAAAAGGAAATCTTGCGGCTGCACAAGGAGCTGGGGATCACCATTGTGTTTGTCACCCATGATATCAAAGAGGCGCTGAATCTGGGCAGCCAGGTGCTGGTGATGGAAGCGGGACGGGTCTCCCAGCTGGACACGCCGGAACGCATCCAGGCCGCCCCGGCGGACGGCTTTGTGCGCCAGCTGATTGCAGGACAGGAGGTGCGGGACCTATGAACACAGGGCCGTTGTCTCTGCCGGAATGCCCGGTGGAGGTCACCTTGAGCCTGATCGGCGACCGTTGGAAGGTGTTGATCCTGCGGGACCTGATGGACGGCACAAAGCGCTTCGGCGCGCTGAAAAAGAGCATTGGCGGCATCAGTCAGAAGGTGCTCACAGCAAATCTCCGCGCCATGGAACAGGACGGCTTGCTCCAACGCACCGTCTACGCCGAGGTCCCGCCTCGGGTGGAGTACAGCCTGACGGATTTGGGCCGTTCCCTCTCCCCTGTTTTGGACGCCATGCGTGACTGGGGCGAAGCGTACCGTACCCGGCGTCAGGCGGAAAAGGAAACGTCCTGAGGTTCCCCGTTTGCGGACGAGGGTTTCAGGACGTGACCCTTTCCCGGTCACATCTGCTGCCTGACATCTGATGTTTTCTAAAGCAGTCATCATTCGCTATCGCTATAATATGTATCACGGAACACCGCCCGGCTTTGCGCGCTGTCTTAGCACAATGCCAGCGTTTGAACAGGAGGTCTTACCACGTTACAAATCGTTTTCTCCGACAGCGAGCGCGGGTCGCTGAAGCTGGCCACCTGCTGCCGCCCCGACCGGCAGGAAAGCTGCGGCGGGCTCGTTTACAGCAAAAACGACGCCACGCCGGAGCAGCAGGAACGGGCCATGGCAGAGCTCAAGGCCCGGTTGGCGGCGGAGAACCGCCGTGCCCATCCCGTGGACGGCACGCCAGGAGACGTGCTGTGTCCCTCCTGCTGCCTGGACATCGGTCCCCTCAGCGGCCCCGATGTGGAGCAGGCACGGTTCGACCTGTTCGCCGCCCAGCTGGGCGGCGATTTCCCCCTCCCGGACAGCACCCCCGCGGACTACGCGGAGCAGCGTAACCGGATGTGGGCGCAGTACCGCCAGGACCGCGCGCGTTTGACGGAAGCCGCGAAAGGCGGCGAGAGAGTGCGCATCTGGTACAGCGCCGCGCCCTGGTCCCTGTGCGGGTTTTACGACGTGTGCTGGCTGCTGCGGGACTGCGACTGCTCCGTGACCGCCGTGGAACTGCCCCGGTGGATGGCACGGCAGGACGGCACGGTGGCATCCTGTCTCAGCTGGGGCGAACTGCCGCCGGGGGATTGGGCGTCATATCTGCCCTTGGAGCAGGAAATTCCAAAGAGCGTGCGCCGGGCCATCACCATGGAGTGGATGATGCTGCGCGAGGAAAACGCGCCCCTGCGAGCGGTGGTCAATGGATGGCTGACCGGCGTGGGGGAGGATTTTTACGACCCCTTCCTCCGCGCCCGCATCCCCGACGGGACCTTCCAGGTGGCTCAGCTCATCGGCGAGGTCCTGGGCCGCGCCCGGCTGGGCATCGGCGACTGGTGGCTGGCCAAACGCATCCAGGCTATGGCCGGCCGGGGCGAGCTGGTCATCGTTTCCGAGGGCGACGGTTTCTACCGGGACGAAGTGCGCCGGATCTGACAAAAGAGGCTTTTCGATTTTTCTGGGGCTTTCACTTTTTAGGTGAAAGCCCCTTTTTCATATTCGTTTGATGTTGATTTTTAATACGACCGGTATTAAAAAGAGCGCGGCAGATTGCCGTGCTCCGTCTTACCCGCAGCACAAACGTCAAGCAAGCACCACACGCACTAACTAACCAACGCATCGCAAGCGCCAAACAAAACAGGACAGGGCCCATGCCCTGTCCTGTTTTTCGTTTTACTTAGGTCGCAGCGATGCTTGGAGCAATCAGCACTTCTCCACCACGACTGCGGTACCCATGCCGCCGCCGATGCACAGGGTCGCCAGACCCTTCTTCGCATCGTCCCGGCGCTGCAGCTCGTGCAGCAGGGTAACGATAATACGCGCACCGGAAGCGCCCACGGGATGACCCAGGGAGATCGCGCCGCCGTTGACGTTGACCTTGGCCATATCGAAGCCAAGCTCACGGCCCACAGCGATGGACTGGGCTGCAAACGCCTCGTTCGCCTCCACCAGGTCGATATCGTCGATGGTCACGCCGGCAGCCGCCATGGCGTTGCGGGATGCGGGCACGGGACCCACGCCCATGATCTTGGGATCAACGCCGCCCTGACCGTAGCCAATCAGCTTTGCCATGGGCTTCAGGCCGTACTTCTCCACAGCCTCGGCGGAGGCCAGCACCAGAGCGGCAGCGCCGTCGTTGATGCCGGAAGCGTTGGCGGCGGTGACGCGCTGGACATGCTTCTTGGTGTCCGCCTCATGCACACCGGTCAGCTCGAAGGTATGGACGATCTCATCCTCGACGCCCTCGGGACCCACGGGGAACGCGCCGCGCAGCTTAGCGATGCCCTCGGCGGTCACGCCGGCCTTGGGATACTCGTCCACCTTGAACTCCACGATTTCCTTCTTCTTCTTGATGGGCACCGCAACGATCTCGGCCTCAAACTTGCCGGCGGCCTGGGCGGCCTCGGTCTTCTGCTGGGAAGCAGCAGCAAAGGCGTCCTGCTCTTCGCGGGTGATGCCCCACACGTCGTTGATGTTCTCAGCGGTGGTACCCATGTGATAGTTATTGTAGGCTTCCCACAGGCCGTCCTTGATCATGGTATCGACCATCTGGGTATTGCCCATGCGGGCGCCGTAACGGCCGGCGGGCAGCGCATAGGGCGCAGCGGACATGTTCTCGGTACCGCCGCAGACAACGATGTTGGCATCGCCGGCCTTGATGGCGCGGGCGCCCTCAATGACGGACTTCATGCCGGAGCCGCAAACCATACCCACAGTATAAGCGGGGATGGAGAAGGGCAGGCCGGCCTTGACGCCGACCTGACGGGCGACGTTCTGACCCTGGCCGGCAGTCAGGATGCAGCCAAACATCAGCTCGTCCACCTGCTCGGGCTTGACTCCCGCGCGGTTCAGCGCTTCCTTGACAACGATTGCGCCCAGCTCGGGAGCCGGAACATCCTTCAAAGAACCACCAAACGAACCGATGGCCGTTCTGCAGCAGTTGACAATATAAACCTCAGACATGACACATTACCTCCTAAGTATTGGTTAGATTTAGTTTACTCGCAAATTACCCGAATGTCAACAGACAAAGCCTCTCTATTTTGGTACAAAGCGCACAATATTGTTAAAAAAATAACAAGAAAATACCAGATTGTAATGTCCTGTTCCAAAAGGGTCCGGCCGCCTCTTTTTCACTCCTCCGCGGAATCTTCCATGACCTCCGGCAGAGGCAGCGCCTGGCGCTCCGCCGTCAGATTCGTGTAGAACGCGCCCACATCGATCCGGTCATAGGCCGCCGCCTTTTTGATGTTCATCTCGCCCATATACTCATTGACATAATCGTAGACCGCGCCGTAATTGGGATCGCAGTAATAAGTCATCAGCTCCGCCCGATCCTCCTCCGGCATCTGAATGCGCGCGGCATATGCCTGAAGATTTTCCTCGGTCGGCTCCAGCGCTCCGCCTTCTCCCAACAGCATATCGCACAGGTTGCTGTAGAGCATCGGCTCGGCGCTGATCTTTTTCAGTGTATCCAAGTCAAGACCCGCGTAAGCCAGCATATAGCGGAACAGCTCCTCGCTGCCGTAATAGGCCGCATAGCTGTCGCCGACGGCATCCACTTCCGCCTGCTGCTCCGCCGTCAAGGTGACGCCGTGCTGTTCCGCCAGCTGCTCCACCGCCACATATTGATAGACGTAATACTCCGCCTGCTCTCTGACAAAATCGCCCACTGTCGTATCCTCCGCGATGGGCATGGACCAGTCGGTAACGCCGTAATACTGGGCAAATGTATCACAGGTGTAGGTCAGCCAATACAGGTACTGGGCCGCCGTGACCTTCGTCTCATTTGCCTGGAGGACCACCGTGTTGGCGCCCAGGCCGCTGGCTCTGGCCGTCAGCGTATCGCCGCCCATACTTTGCAGGGCGCTACCGCCAAACCAGCCCGCCAGGATCAGCGCAATACAGACCACCAGCGCCACCGCTCTGCTTTTCAAACCTTCTATCATCACTTCAACCTCCGCGCGCTCAGCGCTTGTATAAAATGTAGTTTTCCGGCGTGCCGCAGCGCGCCGGTTTGCTTATTGTAACACGTTTTCCCTTAGGGGACAAGTGTTTTTTGCGGTCTCCGCCGCCCTCATTCCGCCGCTTCTCCCGCGCCGGCAAAGGCGTCGATCAGCGCCGAGACCTGCTCCAGCACCCCCTCGCCCGGCTGGAGCCGCAGGGTAAAGCACGGCGTGCTCCCCGCGGAAAAGCGCAAACTCTGCCGGTACTTCTTCATACTGCACAGCGCCGTGATGCGCGCAAGGTCCGGTACACCCAAAATAAAACGCACCGTGTTCTCCTTCTGGACGATCTCCGTCACCCCCAGTTTCGCCGCCTCCGCACGGAGCAGGGCGATATCCAGCAGGGCCAGGACGCTTTGCGGCGCGTCGCCATAGCGGTCCAGCAGCTCGTCCAGCAGGTCGTCCGCATCCTCTTGGACGCGGATGGCCGCCATGCGGCGGTACAGATCCATGCGCTGCTCCGGCGCGGGGACATAGGATGCCGGAATGCTGGCTGCCACGCTGAGGTCGGCGCTGCACTCCGCCGGTTTCTTTTCCTCTTCCCCCCGTTCCTCCAGTACCGCTTCCTCCAGGAGCTTCAGGTAAAGGTCGTAGCCCACGCTCATCATAAAGCCCGACTGCTCCGGCCCCAGCAGATTGCCTGCGCCGCGGATCTCCAGATCCCGCATGGCGATCTTGAAGCCGGAACCAAACTCCACATACTCCCGGATGGCCGAGAGGCGCTTGTCTGCCGTCTCCGAAAGCACCTTGCCCCGGCGGTAGGTCATATAGGCATACGCCCGGCGGGCGCTGCGACCGATGCGCCCGCGCAGCTGGTGGAGCTGGGCCAGGCCCAAACGGTCGGCGTCTTCAATGATCAGGGTATTGACATTGGGGATATCGATGCCCGTTTCAATGATGGTGGTACACACCATCACCTGGGCCTGGCCGTCGATGACTTCCTGCATCACCGCAGAGAGCTGCTGCTCGCTGAGCTTCCCATGGGCGGCAACCACACGCACATCCTCCCCCAGCATCTGGCGGATACGCCCGGCGGTGCGCTCGATGGTCTCCACCCGGTTGTGCAGGTAATAGACCTGTCCGCCCCGCTGCAGCTCCCGGCGCATGGCGTCGGCCAGGACGGACCAGTCGTGCTCCAGCACATAGGTCTGCACCGGCTGGCGGTCCCGCGGGGGCGCTTCCAGCGTACTCATATCCCGCACGCCGGAAAGCGCCATATTCAGCGTCCTGGGGATGGGCGTCGCCGACAGGGTCAGCACGTCCACCTGCTTTGCCAACTCCTTGAGCTTTTCCTTATGGGTCACGCCAAAACGCTGCTCCTCGTCGATAACCAGCAGTCCCAGGTCCTTGAACACCACGCTCTTTTGCAGCAAGCGATGGGTCCCGATCAGCAGGTCCACCGCGCCGCTGCGCAGCTTTTGCAAGATCTCCTTCGTCTGTTTGGGCGTCTGGAAGCGGCTGAGCACCGCGATGTTCACCGGAAAAGACCGGAACCGGCTCATCGCTGTGGCGTAATGCTGCTGGGCCAGGACCGTAGTCGGCGCCAAAAGAGCGGCCTGCTTTCCGTCCAAGATACACTTCATCACCGCCCGCAGCGCCACCTCCGTCTTCCCGTAGCCCACATCGCCGCAGAGGAGGCGGTCCATAGGGGTGGGACGCTCCATATCCTTCTTGACCTCCCGGATGCAGCGCGCCTGGTCGGGCGTTTCTTCATATTCAAACGCGTCTTCAAATTCCTGCTGCCAGGGAGAATCCGGGGAAAAGGCAAAACCGGGCTGGCTCTGCCGCGCGGCGTAAAGCTGGATCAAGCCCTTGGCCAGGTCCTTTGCCGCCGCCTTGGCCCGGCTCTTGCTCCTGGCCCACTCTGTGCCGCCCAATTTGTTCAGCCGCGTCTTTTCCGGCTCATCCCCGCCGCCGATGTATTTGCTCACCAGATCCAGCTGGGTCACCGGAACATATAGGCAGTCGCTCCCGGCGTAGGCGATCTTGATATAATCCCGGGGCGCGCCGTCCACTGTCATGGGGATGATCCCCACAAAGCGCCCCACGCCATGGTGGATGTGCACCACCAGGTCGCCGGGGGTCAGGTCGGTATACGATTGCAGCTTCTGCCTGTTCGATCCGCCCGTCTTTTCCCGCCTTGTTTTTTTCGCAGGAGCCAGCAGCTGACCCTCGGTCAGCACCGCCAAGGACAGCTGGCCGTATTCCACCCCCGCCGACAGCGCGCCGAGGCTGATCTGGGCCGCTCCCCGCTCCGGCAGGCGGTCCAGCGCAAAATTCAGCGACGCAGGGATGCCCCGCTCCGTGAGCAGACGGTGGAAATGCTCCGCCCGCGTCTCGCTGCTGCACAGCACTAAAACACGGTAATCCGCCTGTAAATACTGCGTAAGATCCGCCGCCGCCGTTTCCAGCGAGCCGCCGTAGGAGGACAGCTGTTTGGCCGTCAGCTGCAAAAGCGTCCGGGGCGGATAAGGATAACGAGACGTGGGCAGGGACGCCAGCATACATACCGGATACGCCTCCAGCGCCTTCCAAAGCTCCTCCGCCGTCAGCGTCAGCTTTGCCCACTCCCCCGCCAACTGTCCGGCGCCGATCAAAGCCGCCGCGTCCTCCTTCATCTGCCAGAGGACGTTTTTCGTATGCTCCATCACCCGCGCGCTGTCGCTGATACAGACGATGCTGTCTGCGGCGGCATAGCTCAGCGCGGTGTGCGTCTCCTCCCCGATCGCCGCGGCATAGCGGTCTATCCCGCCCCGCAGGGCATTTTGCCGGAGCGCCTCCGCATCGGCGGTCAGGGTCTTGACCAGCTCCGCCCGCCCTTTTTTCCGCGCCTTTTCCGCCAGCGCCTCCAACTTGTCCGCAAGGCCCGCCGCGCCGCCCTTGGCCAGGGACGGCAGCGTCTCCGCCGCCGGAAGCACCAGCGCCTCCGTCACGTTCCGGGTGCGCCGCTGGGTCGCCGGGTCAAAGGCGCCCATGGCGTCGATCTCGTCGCCGAAAAACTCCGCGCGCACCGGCTCTGCCATCCCTGCGCCGAAAATGTCCAGGATGCCGCCGCGCAGGGAAAACTGCCCCGCGCCCTCCACCTGGGCACAGCGGGTATAGCCCATGGCGGCAAGATGGGTCCCGAGATCGTTCAGATCCATGCTCCCGCCCGTTTTCAGCGCAATGGCGTGCTCCGTCAGGGCTTCAGGGGGCAGCGTGCGCTGGAGAAGTCCCTCCGGCGTGGTCACCACAGCCCGTGCTCCGCCATTTCCCATGCGGTACAGCGCCGCGATCCGCCGGTGCTCCCATTCGCGGGAGGTCGTTGCCGTATGCAGCTGTAACTCCCGCGCAGGCAGGAACACCACCTCCGGCACGCCGAAGCGGGTCAGGTCCTCCGTCATACGGCGCGCTTCCCCGTCGTCGGCGCACACGACCATCAAAGGGCGCGCCGTCTCTGCGGACAGCGCCGCGCATACATGGGCGCGATGCACCGGCGCAAGGCCTGTCATGGCCGCGGGACAGCCTCCCTGCTCGATCGAAAGCAGCAATTCCTTGACCTCCGGCAGCTTCAGCAGCTCCTCTGCCAGCCGTTTCACATCCGTTTCCTCCTTTGCTCTTCCAACGCACAGCGGCAGTCCGGGCGCTCCCACCTGGGGTCCTCTCTCTGCGCCCGCACTGCTGCGTTCTCTTTCTGTTTGCTTTTGTTTTCTTTATGACGTGCCGGTCAGCCGTTGTAGCGGCTCATGGCGCGCTCCGGCCCCTCGGCAATCACGCATGCCGCCGCGTCCAGGGCGCGGAGGATCGTCTCCTCCAGGGTGTTCCACTCCGCCGCGGTGGGACGGCCCAGCACCCAATCCGCCAGGTCGTAATCCGGGCGGGGCTTTCCGCCGACGCCGATCTTCACCCGGGGAAAGGCGTCGGTGCCCAATTGGGCAATGATATCCTTGACGCCGTTGTGCCCTCCGGCGCTTCCGCCGGGCCGCACCCGCAGCTTTCCCACGGGAAGGGAAATATCGTCGAAGATCACCAGCACTCGCTCCGCCGGGATCTTATAAAACTGCGCCGCTTCGCGCACCGCCTGACCGCTGAGGTTCATCATGGTCTGGGGCTTCATCACCAGCACCTTTTCTCCGCCCAGCTCCACCGCGGCCGTAAGCGCCTTGAACCGGAGCTTATCCACCCGGAATCCGTCCCGCCGCGCCAGGGCGTCCGCCGCATGGAAGCCCACATTGTGCCGGGTATCCGCATAGCGCGCGCCGGGATTGCCCAAACAGGCCAGCAGCCAGGAAACCGCGCCGCCTCTTGCCTTAAAAAACATGAAGTCCCCCTTCTGTATTTTCCAAACACGACAGGGCAGGGACAGCACCTGTCCCCGCCCGGCGTTTTCTGATGAATGGAACCAACTGCCGCTTTCGTTTCAGAAACGGTACGGCGTATTAAGAAAAGAGCTTGGAAACCGACATCTCGCTGTAGATGCGCTCGATCGCCTCCGCAAACATATGGGCCACGGAGAGATATTTGATCTTATCGCTCTTCCCGGCGGGGATGGCGGGAATGGTGCTCAAAAACGCCATCTCGGTAATGGGGCTGGCGTTGATGCGCTCGATCGCCGGGCCGGAAAGCACGGCGTGGGACGCGCAGGCGTAGACCTGCTTTGCCCCGCCGATCTCGATGATGGCCTTGGCCGCGTTGCAGATGCTGCCGGCGGTATCCACCATATCGTCAAACAAAATGCAGTCCCGGCCGTTCACATCGCCGATGATATTCATCACCTCGGAGGAATTCGCCTTGGGACGGCGCTTATCCACAATTGCCAGGCTCATGCCCAGCTTCTGGGCAAAGGCGCGGGCGCGGGAAACGGAGCCCACATCGGGAGAAACGACGACCATCTCCCCCGCGGCGTCGGCAAACAGCTGTTCATAGTATTCCACAAAGACAGGATTGCCCAGCAGATTATCCACGGGGATATCGAAAAATCCCTGGATCTGGGCCGCGTGCAGGTCCATCGTCAGCACCCGGTCTGCTCCGGCGGCGGTGATCATATTCGCCACCAGCTTTGCGGAAATGGGATCGCGGGCCTTAGCCTTGCGATCCTGACGGGCGTAACCGAAATAGGGGATGACGGCGGTAATACGGCCCGCGCTGGCGCGCTTCAGGGCGTCGATCATCACCAGCATCTCCATCAGGTTGTCATTGACAGGATCGCAGGTCGACTGGATCACAAACACATCGCTCCCGCGGACGCTTTCATACAACGACGCATAGCACTCACCGTCGGCAAAGCGGCCAACCTCGGAGTCGCCCAGCTTCGTGTTGAGGTTCCGGCAGATCTCCTGCGCCAGAACACGGTTTGAGTTACCGGTAAAGATCTTGATGTCCTTCCCATGTGCAATCATGTCCAAAGTACCTCTCTTTTTTCTTTTTACGCTTCTCTTTTTACAGCGTGGCGTCTGTCACCTTTTATGCCCATCGCCGGAATCCCGGCGGTCAAGCCGTTTTCATCCGCCGCCCGTTACCGCAGCTTTCCCGCGGCGCGGCGTTTTTCTGCCCACTGGGCAAGATTGCTCTGGCGCGCGCGGGCGACGGCCAGGTCTCCCTCCGGCACGTCTTCCGTGATCGTGGAGCCGGCGGCGGTGTACGCGCCTGCGCCCACGGTGACCGGCGCCACCAGGTTCGTATTGCAGCCCAGAAACACATGGTCCCCGATGATACAGCGGTATTTGTCCTTGCCGTCGAAATTAACCGTAACGGTACCGCAGCCGAAATTGACGTGTTCTCCCACGTCGCTGTCTCCCACATAGGTCAGATGGGAAATTTTCGTGCCGTTGCCTAAGGTGGAGTTTTTCACCTCCACAAAATCGCCTACTTTGATCTCGTCGCCGATCACGCAGCCGGGACGCACATAGGCAAAGGGACCGACCGTCGTACGGCTGCCGACCGTGCTTTCATTGATCTGAGACGCGTTAACCACCGTCCCGTCGCCCACGCGGCAGCTGTTGATCATGCTCTGGGGCCCGATCTCGCAGTCCCTTCCGATCACCGTCTCCCCCCGCAGGATCGTGCCCGGCAGGATCACCGTACCGGCGCCGATCCGCACCCGCGGGTCGATATATGTATTGCCCGGGTCCAAGATACAGACGCCTTGTTTTGTCAGAGACGCGGCGATTTGCTCCCGCACCGCCGTCTGGAGGGCGCACAGTTCTGTAAAGGTGGAAACGGCGGTATAACCCGAAACCGTACCGGCGCCTGGCGCACCGGAGAACACCGCCTCCGCCTCCGCCGCACTGCGTCCCTCATAAACGCTGTGTCCGCCGCTCAGCTCCATCGGCAACACCGCGCCGGAAAGGAACAGCGTCCTCGCACCGGAATTCATAAACGCCTTCAGCGCACTGCGGCGGTCCGCTGCAACAGTCACCGTCAAGCCGCTGCCAAAACACGCCAGGGCCTCCTCCCGGTACTCCGCACCGCACAGCAGCAGCACCTCTGAAATCCCCCGCGCCCGGAGCTCCCCGGCAAGCCAGGTCAGCACAGGGCAGAACATCAGCTCGCGCAACGCCAGCGGTTTGCCGCCGTCCTCCTCGCCGTCCAACAGAACGGCCGCACGTTTGATCTCGTCCATAATGGTCCCTCTCCGCCTCCAAAAAACCGTACTTCCCGTGTCCCGCAGCACATCCGTCCTCCGGCAGCTGCGCCGGGTAACCCGGCAAATTAAAAATACGGTTTTATTATAGCAAACGCCTGTCAAAAAATCTACGGCTTATATAGTATTTTTCAACTTTTTTTCTTTTTTCCGTAAAGCGCTCCATTTTCCGCCCGGGGGACGCCGTCGGGATACGCGGCGGCATCCCCCGGCATATCCTTCCTTTTTCTTATTCTCCCGGTCTTTTTTATAAAAAGAAAAGGGGATTCCTGTCGTTTTTTACCACAAATATCATGAAATATACATTTTTTGAAAAAATTTTTTATTTTTTCTGTAAATGCGAACAATTTTTTATATTTTTCCAGAAAAAAACAGGAATAAGTGTTGAAATCGTACTTGCTTTGCATTACAATAGATTAGCTGCCCGTTGAAAGGCGCCGTTGCACCGAACCGGCAGCAGGAAACGAACGCAAGGGGAAACGACTGTTTATGATCAATATCGTTCTCGTCGAACCGGAGATCCCCGCAAACACAGGCAATATCTCCCGCACCTGCGCCGTCACTGGCAGCAGGCTGCACCTCGTCCGCCCTCTGGGCTTCGACATCTCGGAAAAAGCTGTCAAGCGGGCAGGGTTGGATTATTGGGACCATTTGGACCTGACGGTCTACGACAGTCTCCCGGAGCTCTTCGCCCGCCATCCCGAAGCCGCCGGAAACCTCTGGCTTGCTTCCTCCAAAGCGCCCCGCTCCTATTGCAATGTCGCCTTTTGCGACAACTGCTGGCTGTTTTTCGGCAAGGAAACAAAGGGGCTGGAGGAATCCTTTCTCCGGGCGCATTATGACCGCTGCCTGCGGCTGCCCATGCTGCCCGGCGAGCGCTGCCTGAACCTGTCCAACGCCGTGGCCATTTTTCTTTACGAAGCCCTGCGGCAGGCCGGCTTTCCCGGGTTTCAGTCCACTGGCTGCCTGGATGCTCCCTCTCTTTAGAACTGCGCGCGTAAAAGCGCGCCGCTCTGTTTTTTCACCGCACCGGCATATACCGGCGCTGCTACAGCCATTCCTCGCTGTGCCTTTTGCAATCGATAAAGCCATTCCTTCAAAAAAGAAGAAGCATGCGCTCTGTCCATTTATATTCGATGTTTCGATTGATTTTTTGATTTTAGGAGGTTATTTTTGATGAACTACAACAAAAAAACGATTTCCGACGTGGACGTATCCGGCAAGAAGGTCCTGCTCCGCTGTGACTTCAACGTCCCCCAGGACAAAGAGACCGGCGCCATCACCGACGATAAGCGCATCCGCGCGGCGCTGCCCACAATCCAGTACCTGCTGGAGCACAATGCCGCCGTGATCGCCTGCTCCCACCTGGGCAAGCCCAAGGGCGAGTGGAAGGAAAAGCTGACGCTGGCCCCTGTGGCAAAGCGCCTGTCCGAATTGCTGAACCGGGAAGTCATTTTCGCCAAGGACATCATCGGCGAGGACGCCACGGCCAAGGCCGCCGCATTGCAGCCCGGTCAGATCATGCTGTTGGAAAATCTCCGCTTTGACATCGGCGAGGAGAAAAACCACGCCGATTTTGCCAAGGCCCTGGCCGGTATGGCCGAGCTGTACGTCTCCGACGCCTTCGGCACCGTCCATCGCGCCCATGCGTCCACCGCAGGCGTGGCGGCCTATCTGCCCGCCGTGTCCGGCCTGCTGATCCAGAAGGAGCTGGAGATCATGGGCGGCGCGCTGAACGAGCCCAAGCGTCCCTTTGTCGCCGTCCTCGGCGGCGCAAAGGTCTCCGACAAGATCAACGTCATCAATAACCTGCTGGAAAAAGCGGATACCATCATCATCGGCGGCGGTATGGCGTACACCTTTATCAAAGCCCAGGGCGGCTCCATCGGAACCTCTTTGCTGGAAGAGGATAAACTGGATTATGCCAACCAAATGATCGCCAAAGCAAAGGAAAAGGGCGTCACGCTCCTGCTCCCCACCGATACCCTGGCCGCCAAGGAATTCTCCAAGGATGCAGAACCCGTTTGCGTGGAAACCATGGCCATCCCCTCGGACATGATGGGCATGGACATCGGTCCGAAGACCCGCGCCGCTTTTGCCGCAGCCGTCCAGGGCGCAGGCACCATCGTCTGGAACGGCCCCATGGGCGTGTTTGAATTCCCCGCCTTTGCCGAGGGCACCAAGGCCATGGCCAAAGCGCTGGCAGAGTCCGGCGCAGTAACCATCATCGGCGGCGGCGACAGCGCCGCGGCTGTGGAACAGCTGGGCTTTGCTGAAAAGATCACCCACATCTCCACCGGCGGCGGTGCCTCCCTGGAATTTTTAGAGGGGAAGGAACTGCCCGGCGTGGCCTGCCTGCTGGACCGGTAAATCCAAAAATTTTTTCCCGCAGGAGGCTGTGCGGCCCCCTGCGAGAAAATGCAGCGAGCCGTCAACGCTTCTGTTTTCAAATTCAAGAGTTCTGAACAAGGAGATTATAAGAATTATGAACCGCAGATACCGCAAAACAATTATTGCCGGCAACTGGAAGATGAACAAGACCGCATCCGAAACAAAGCAGTTCGCCGAGGAGCTCAAAGTCATCCTGCCCAAAGCCAAATGGTGCGATATCCTCGTATGCGTCCCTGCCGTGAATATTCCCGCCGCCATACGCGCATTTAAGGAAATGCGCGTCACCGTGGGCGCGGAGAACCTGTTTTATGAGAAGAGCGGCGCTTATACGGGCGAGGTATCCGCAGAGATGCTGAAGGACCTGGGCGTGAAATATGTCATCGTCGGCCACAGCGAACGCCGCCAGCTGTTCGGCGAGACCGACATCACCGTAAACAAAAAGGTACACGCAGCGCTGAACGCCGGGCTGCATCCCATCATCTGCGTCGGCGAAAGCCTGGAGCAGCGGGAGCTGGGCGTAACCATGGATCTGATCTCCCTCCAGGTCAAATCCGCCCTGGCCGGCGTTGCCCCGGACAAACTGCGTAAATGCGTCATCGCCTACGAGCCCGTCTGGGCCATCGGCACCGGCCGCACGGCCACGCCGGAGCAGGCAGGCGAGGTCTGCACCTTCATCCGCGCCACCATCCGCCATCTCTACGGCGCGCGCATCGCTCGCAGCGTCACCATCCAATACGGCGGGTCCATGAACCCGGGCAACGCGGCAGAGCTGCTGGCCCAGCCGGATATTGACGGCGGCCTGATCGGCGGCGCGGCCCTGAAACCGGACCAGTTCGTGGAGATCATCAACGCAGCAAATCAGGAGTAATTGATTTGAAGTGAGAGCAAAAGCTCCGGGAGAGAAAACAGCTATGAAAACCCCTACTACTTTGATCATTATGGACGGGTTCGGTCTGAGTGACCGTGCGGATGGCAACGCCATCCACGCCGCCAAGACCCCTATCCTGGATAAATTATTTGCGGAGAACGCCCACACCGCCTTATCCGCCTCCGGCCTGGACGTGGGCCTGCCTGACGGCCAGATGGGCAACAGCGAAGTCGGCCACACCAACATCGGCGGCGGGCGCGTGGTGTTCCAGGACCTGCCCCGCATCTCCAAGGCCATCGACGACGGGACTTTCTTTGCAAACCCGGCGTACAACGCCGCCATGGATGCCTGCATCGCCAACGATTCCGCCCTGCATCTGCTGGGCCTGCTCAGCGACGGCGGCGTCCACTCTCACATCACCCATCTGTTCGCCCTGCTGGAGCTGGCCAAGCGCAAGGGCCTGAGCCGCGTATACATCCACGCTTTTCTGGATGGCCGCGACGTGCCGCCCGCTTCCGGCAAAGACTTTGTGCAGCAGCTGGCAGACAAATGCGCAGAGCTGGGCGTGGGAAAGATCGCCACCGTCCAGGGACGGTTTTACGCCATGGACCGCGACAAACGCTGGGACCGCGTGGAAGCGGCTTACGACGCCATGGTCTATGGTACGGGCAAGACCTGCCCCGATCCGGTCCAGGCCGTGGCGGATTCCTATGCTGAGGGTGTGACCGACGAATTCGTCGTCCCTGTGGTCTGTGACAAGGACGGCACGATCTCTGATAACGACAGCGTGATCTTTTTTAACTACCGTCCCGACCGGGCACGGGAGATCACCCGCGCCCTGGTGGACGAAAAGTTCGACGGCTTTGTACGCCAGTGGTTCCCGCTGACATATGTCTGCACGACGGAGTATGATGCGTCCATGCCCAACGTCACTGTGGCTTTCCCCCATGAAGCGCTGCACAACTGCTTGGGCGAATACCTCAGCAAGCTGGGCCTGACCCAGCTGCGCATCGCCGAGACGGAGAAATATGCCCATGTAACCTTTTTCTTCAACGGCGGTTCCGAGACGGTCTTCCCCGGCGAAGACCGGGTCCTCGTTCCCTCCCCCAAGGTGGCGACCTACGATCTCCAGCCGGAGATGAGCGCCGCGGAGGTGACCGAACAGGTGGTTTCCCGCATCCTCAGCGGGGCATACGACGTCATTATTCTCAACTTTGCCAACTGCGATATGGTAGGCCACACCGGCGTATTCGACGCCGCTGTCCGCGCGGTGGAAACGGTCGATACCTGCGTGGGCGAGGTCATTCGCGCCACGGCGGAAATGGGCGGCATCTCCATGGTCACCGCCGACCACGGCAACGCCGAAAAGATGCTGGATGACCAGGGCGCGCCCCATACCGCCCATACGACCAACCTTGTCCCCTTCCTTGTCGTCGGCGCGGCCACAAAGCTGCGCAGCGGCGGACGTTTGGCTGATATTGCACCCACGATGTTGGATCTGATGGGTCTGGAGTGTCCGACAGAGATGGACGGCAAGACGCTGATCCTTGCATGATCGAGGGAACCGCTTCCTAAATGTCGCATTGCCCGAACAGCAGAAATCTCCGCGCAGCTCCGGCGGAGCGGAACGTGTAAGGAAACGGAAAATTTCAGGGACCAATTTTTTCACCATACCTTTTGGCAAAAAGCAGCGGCGCTCCTTTGTTGAACACAAAAAAGGGAGGATCCAGCATCCTCCCTTTTTTTATTTTTCAGCGCCGCAGAACAGTCAAGTGCGAAATCGCGCGCAAAGAAACGGGGTAGAAACATGAAAGAAGTCATTCTCAGTCACGATAGCAAAGCCATGCTTTATTCCGTCCCCGACGAGGTGGCGGACCATCTTGAGGAATACTGTATGGATTTCGCATGCCGCTGGCTCTGGCAGGACCCCCGCGGTGCGAAGTATCTCAAAGAGTGTAACGGGATCACCGTCGCCTGTTACGGCGCGCCGGATTTCATCGACTATCTCAACACATACCGTTTTCCCGGCCAGCCCTCCGCCTTGCTGCGGGTGCTGGACTGCTATGGCTACGACCTGCCCGAACCCTATGCGAAAACATATCCCTACTTTAATTTTTGAATCCCAAAGCGCATTTGGCCTGCCCCTGAGGGGACGGACCGGCGAAAGGCGGCCCGGCAAAACGCCGGACCGCCTCTTTTTCTGATTCCGCTTATTTTACCTCATGCAGCCAGCCCTCCGGCGCTTCGATGCGGCCCATTTGGATACCGGTCAGCGTATCGTACAGCTTTTGCGTCACCGGTCCCATCTGTTCCATACCCGCAGGCATACAGATCTCTTTGCCGTGATCGACGATCTTCCCCACAGGAGAGATCACCGCCGCCGTGCCGCACAGACCGCACTCGGCAAAGTCCGAGACCTCCGCCAGCGTCACCTCCCGCTCCTCGCAGGGAAGGCCCAGATACTCCTTAGCCACATACATCAAGCTGCGCCGGGTGATGGAGGGCAGGATACTGTTTGACTTCGGCGTGACCACCGTACCGTCTTTGGCCACAAACAGGAAATTCGCGCCGCCTGTCTCTTCCACCTTGGTACGGGTCGCAGCATCCAGGTACATATTTTCATCGTACCCCTCCGCGTGGGCCGAGACGATGGCATGCAGGCTCATAGCATAGTTCAGGCCCGCCTTGATGTGGCCGGTGCCGTGGGGCGCCGCCCGGTCAAAGTCCGACACACGGATGGTCAAAGGCTTGACGCCGCCCTTGAAGTAGGGGCCCACAGGCGTCGCAAAAACACGGAACTGGTACTCGTCCGCAGGCTTGACGCCGATGACGGCGTTGGCGCCGAACATATAGGGACGCAGGTACAGCGTGGCCCCGGAGCCGAAGGGCGGAACCCACGCAGCGTTGGCGCGCACCACCTCCTCCACCGCCTCCACAAAACGCTCTTCCGGGAAGACGGGCATTTCCAAACGGCGGGCAGAATCGGCCATGCGGCTGGCATTCAGATCGGGACGGAAAATGACGATGCGTCCGTCCTCGGTGGTATATGCCTTCATGCCTTCAAAAATCGTCTGGGCATATTGGAGCACGCCGGCGCATTCGTTGATGGTCACCTGATCGTCCTCTGTCAGCACACCCTCGTCCCAAGCGCCGTCACGGTAGTTTGAGACATAGCGCTGATCGGTTTTTTGATAACTAAAGCCCAGATTACCCCAATCAATATTCTTTTTTTCCATAACAATATCCTCTCCGATCTGATCGTTTCATCAGTCCCCGGTGGAAAGGCGGCAAGGCCAAACGGCCCCGCAGGTTCCTCCAAAAATTGATTGGTAATATTTTAGCACTTTACTGTGAAATGTCAAGGAATCTCGCAAGAAATTCCGCGCAAAGCCCCATGACAGCACATCTCCCCGGACAGCTGTACAAAAATCGCGCATTTGACCAGGAGGCAAGGGAGTAGCATTTCTCTTCCTGTCAACGGAAACGAACGATGCCGGCCAAAGGAGCGGGAGCATCCTTTCAAAAGAAAGGATGCTCCCGTTTTTTCTATCAATCACCGGCCTGTAACCGCTCAGGCAACCACCGAAGTGGTCTCGCCCTGCTCAGGCAGCGGGGCAACGCCCATATCGAAAAAGTTCACGATCTCCGCACCGGCAGGCGGCTCCACAGGCGGCGTGCCCGTAGCCTTTACCGTCTTGGCCGTCAAATCAAAATCAATGGCTACCTCGTCCATCAAATTGCAACGGAACACAATGGACGTATTGCCGCGGTCGTCCCGCACCTTCATATTCATCGTCACAGCATCGCCGCTGGAATCCTTTGCGCTCAGATCCATCACAACGCCCACAAGGCGCTCGCCGCTGGTCTGATACGTCATCTTCAGCTGCATCGCCGTACCGCCCTCGCTGTAGCTCCAATCCACAACATAATCCGATCCGTTTTTCACCATGGCCTGGTCGGAAAGCAGGGCGCAATAGACCCGCGCCATCAGCGCAAGCATTTCATAATCGTACTCCGCGTCGGTCAGCTCATAGGAGGAAAGGATCGTGACCAGCATCTCCCGGAATCCCGTATCCCCGTCCATCATCTTCGGCAGTTCCGCCACGGACGCCATATACTCGCTCCAGTTCGGGCCTCCGGCCTGCTCCATCAGCTCGTTCATATCCAACAGATACCACAGCTTACTGCTGCCCATGGCGCCGCTGGACATCTCCTGCAACAGCGGGCATTCGATGTTGAGATAGACCTTACCGGTGGCCAAGTCCATACGGGCATCCAATGCGGCCTTACACAGCCGGAGCAGCTCCGCCCGGTCCGAGGCGGAAAGGTCCGTACCCACCAGGAGCCCCGCCAGTTCGCTGAAATTCGTCTCCATCGTCAGCTGCTGTTTCGTCTCTGTGGCATGGCTCGTAAAATCCAGCTTCAGCGGATAGGTCTGCTTTTTGCCGGCCGCTCCGGTTGCGGTGGTGAGTTTGAACTGCGCCGTGCCTGTGGTACGGGCATTGTCCAGTGTTTCCTCCTTCAAAGACGCCGCCAGCCAGCCGTCCAGGCGGTCAAAGGTGGCGTCACCCAACAGCGCGTCCATATCAACGATCATCACCGTGCGGGCACTGCCGTCCCAACCTACGGCGCAGGAAAACGCCTGGGCCGCAAAGCGCACAGGCACATAGGTGCGCCCGTCCCTGGCATAGGGCGCGGCATCCATCGCCAGCACACGGGACGCGCCGTTCTCCGTCACCGTCGCCTCGGTGCTGTCCAGCGCCATGGTCACGGTAGTATCGCCCCGGACAGCCGTCACCGTCTTCGCAGAGGGGCTCCAGGATACATCGGCGCCCAGCGCCTCAAACGCAGCCCGTACCGGGACAAAGGTACGTCCACCCTTCGCTTCCGGCGCAGCATCCGTCATCGCCACATACGCGCCGTTCACCTGCAAGCGAATCGTATTGTCCTGGGCGCCGAAGGCGGATACCGTCATCAGACCGGCCGTCATTGCAACGGCGCACAGCAGCGCCATGGCTTTTTTCAAACCTTTCATAAAATCGCTCCTTTCACCGGCCTGTGCCGGTAGATTCCTACTATTCAGGATACATGCTCCCAAAGACAATGTCAATTTAATAAATTAACATTGTCTTTGGGAGCATGTAT
>CANSLL010000009.1 GCA_947647695.1 uncultured Clostridia bacterium
TGGTTTTCTGTGATGAATGACGAGAAGAAGGCCATCCGCTGTTCGTTCTGCGGAAAGCACGAGGATCAGGTGGAGCGGATTATCGCCGGCCCGGGCGCATATATTTGCAACGAGTGCGTCCAGCTGTGCATGAGTCTGCTTGACGAGGGGTTCGATGAGGAATATGGCGACCAATTGCCGGAGACGGTAAAGCAGCTGCCCACGCCCAGGGAGATCAAAGCAATCCTGGACCAGTACGTCATCGGTCAGGAGGGGGCCAAGGTCGCCTTGTCCGTGGCGGTGTACAACCACTATAAGCGCATTTATTTCGGCGGCAGCAACGACGTGGAGCTGCAAAAGAGCAATATCCTGATGATCGGCCCCACGGGCAGCGGCAAGACGCTGTTTGCCCAGACATTGGCCCGCATCCTGAAGGTGCCCTTTGCCATTGCCGACGCCACCACACTGACAGAAGCCGGCTATGTGGGCGACGATGTGGAAAATATCCTCCTGCGTCTGCTCCAGGCGGCGGATTATGATGTGGAGCGCGCCGAGCACGGGATCATCTATGTCGACGAGATCGATAAGATCGCTCGTAAGAGCGAGAACACCTCCATCACACGGGATGTCTCCGGCGAGGGCGTGCAGCAGGCGCTGCTGAAGATCCTGGAGGGCACCGTGGCAAACGTCCCGCCTCAGGGAGGACGTAAGCATCCCCATCAGGAGTTTATCCATATCGATACGACGAACATTCTTTTCATCTGCGGCGGTGCGTTTGACGGCCTGGAAAAGATTATCGAACGGCGTACCAACAAGCAGGGCATCGGATTCGGCAATAACGTCCACAGCAAGAAGGAACGCCCCGTGGGCGAGATCCTCAAGAACGTGCAGCCCCATGATTTGCTGAAGTTTGGCATCATCCCTGAGTTGGTGGGACGCCTCCCGGTCATCGCACCGCTGGAGTCCCTGGGGAAGGAAGAGCTGGTGCGCATCCTGCGCGAGCCGAAGAATGCCCTGGTTAAGCAGTATAAATGTATGCTGGAGTACGACGATGTGGAGCTTACCTTTGGCGAGGGCGCGCTGGAGGCTATTGCGGACAAGGCGATTGAACGGAACATCGGCGCCCGCGGCCTGCGGGCGGTCATGGAGGGCTTGTTGACGCCGTTGATGTACGACATCCCCTCGGATCTTTCCATTGAAAAGGTGGTTATCACAGCTGCGTGCGTCAATGGAGAGGGAGAAGCGGAACTGGTGCGCAGCGAGACGCACGCCGGCCGCCGTGCAAAATTGGAATCGGGAAAGAAGGAAGAAAAGCGTGGTCCCGGCGCAAAGCCTGCCTCAGCGTCTTAAATGAACAGAGCAGCAAGGAGGCGTGGGCAAACGCCTCCTTGTTTTTCCGTTTCCTGGCAGTATTTACCAGTTGTACAGGCGGTTTTCAAGGTAGAGATGGCCAACGGCGGGCTGTATGCCGGAGAAAAGCGGCAGGTCGGGATCGACCGCTGTTCTGGCAGGAACACAGGGGTCGATTTTGACAAATACATGGGAGGTAAAAGCCATGGGACAAAAATTGAAAGAAATGCCGGTCCTTGCATTGCGGGGGATGACGATCTTCCCCAATATGCGGATGCACTTTGACGTAGAGCGGGAGCTTTCCGTCAAGGCGCTGGAGGCGGCAATGGAAAATAATCAGGATGTTTTCCTGGTGGGGCAGAAGGAGACGGCCGCAGAATTGCCGGACAGCGAAGATTTGTATCAGATCGGCACTGTGTCCCATATCCGTCAGATCCTGCGGGTGTCGGAGACGAATGTGCGGGTCATGATCGAAGGAAAGTCTCGGGCGCGGCTGGATCACCTCCAGCAGTTGACGCCGTATCTGACGGGTGCGGTCGAGGTATTGGCGGAGGAAGAGACGCCGGACAGCATCATGATGACGGAGGCTGTGCTGCGCCAGTGCTACTCTGTTTTCAGTGAATATCACATCATGGCTCCGCGTATGACCTCAGAAATGCTGACCACGGTCCTCTCCAGCCGCGACCCCGGTTATCTGGCGGATTATATCGCCCAGAACGCAAGCCTGCGCCATCAGGATAAGCAGGAGGTCCTGGAGGAGTTAGAGCCGCTGGAGCGCCTGAAGAGCCTGAATGCGATCCTGGCGCGGGAGCTGGAGATCATGAACATCGAGCAGGAGCTGGAGGGCAAGGTGCGCGAGCGCCTTGCGAAGCTGCAAAAGGATTACATACTGCGCGAGCAGCTCCGCGTTTTGCAGGATGAGCTGGGGGAATCGGACCCCAGCGGCGAGGCGATGGAATACCGGGAGAAAATCGTCGCGCTGGAGCTGCCGGAGGAGATCGAGGAAAAGCTGCTCAAAGAGACGGACCGTATGGCGAAGCAGTCCTATGGCAGCGCGGAAGGCTCCGTACTGCGCAATTATCTCGATGTCTGCCTGGAGCTTCCGTGGAATCAGTATAACGAAGACCGGATGAACGTAAAGGAAGCGCGGAAGATCCTTGACCACGATCATTTTGGTTTGGAGAAGGTCAAGGAGCGTATTTTGGAGTATCTGGCTGTGCGTCAGATCAATCCCGACGCCAACGGGCAGATCCTCTGCCTGGCCGGCCCTCCGGGCGTGGGCAAGACGTCGGTGGCGATCTCTATGGCCAAGGCCATGAACCGGAAACTGGCGCGCCTGTCCCTGGGTGGCATCCGGGACGAGGCGGAGATCCGCGGCCACCGCAAGACCTATGTGGGCGCCATGCCGGGCCGTATTGTCAATGCGATCATTCAGTGCGGCTCAATGAACCCGCTTATGGTTCTGGACGAGGTGGATAAGCTGGGCAGCGACTATCACGGCGACCCGTCGGCGGCGCTGCTGGAGGTGCTGGACAGCGCCCAAAACGGCACGTTCCGCGATCACTATTTAGAGATTCCTCTGGATCTTTCCAAGGTGATGTTCATCACCACAGCCAATACCACCGATACCATTCCCCGTCCGCTGCTGGACCGCATGGAGGTCATTGAGCTGCCCAGCTATACGGATGAAGAAAAGGTACAGATCGCCAAACGCTATCTGCTGCCCCGGCAGATGAAGGAGAGCGGCATCAAAAAGAGCCAACTGCGGGTCAGCGATGCGGCCATGCGCTCTGTCATTGCAGGCTACACCCGGGAATCCGGCGTGCGCCGTCTGGAGCGTCAAATGGCGGCGCTCTGCCGAAAGACGGCCATCCGCCTGGTGGAAGGGGAAACGGAGCAGATCAGCGTTACGCCGAAGAATTTGCAGGAGATTTTAGGACCGGTTAAGGTTCACCCCGAGGTGCGGGGCGCAGGGAAGGATGCCGGTGTTGTGACGGGCCTTGCCTGGACCGCCGTGGGCGGCGAGCTGTTGGAAGTGGAAGTCAATCTGATGGATGGCGCCGGGAAGCTGGAATGCACCGGAAACCTGGGCGATGTAATGAAGGAATCGATCCATATCGCCGTTTCCTGCCTGCGCACCCGGGCCAAAAAGCTGGGGATCGACGCGGAGTTTTATAAAAATCAGGATATCCATGTTCACTTCCCCGAAGGAGCGATCCCGAAGGACGGCCCCTCCGCCGGTGTGACGATCACGACGGCCATCGTATCTGCCCTGCGCAATCAAAAGGTGTCCCGTGATTTGGCCATGACGGGAGAGATCTCCCTCCACGGTCGGGTCCTGCCCATTGGCGGACTACGGGAAAAGACCATGGCGGCGCTGCGCAACGGTGTGAAAACGGTTATCATCCCCAAGGATAACGTGTCCGATCTGGAGGAGATCGACCAGTCTGTGCGCAGCCAGCTGCACTTTGTCCCGGTGGAGACGGTGGACGAAGTTCTGGCCCATGCCCTGCCGCTGCCGGAGAAGAAGAAACGCCATGCGCCCGTGGGCCGGTACGCCGCAGAGAAGGGGAGCGGAAAGAGCGTTACGCTGCATCCGTAAAATAGAAGGAGGGAGCAAAACGGTGAATTTCAATCGGGCGGAATTTATTCTATCGGCCGTGGAGCCCTCAAAATTTTTGCGCGACGGCCTGCCGCAGATCGCCTTTGCCGGACGGTCCAACGTGGGCAAATCCTCGGTCATCAACCGGGTGCTGGGGCGGAAAAATTTTGCCCATGTGGGGGCCACGCCGGGCAAGACCACCCAGGTGAACTATTTTAAGATCGACGGCAGGGCGTATCTTGTGGATCTGCCGGGATATGGTTATGCCAAGGTCTCCAAGGCCGAACGCGCCCGCTGGGGCGCCTTGATGGAGCGCTATTTTGCCGAAGGACTCATTACCTTAGGCGTGCAGATTGTGGATGCCCGTCATAAGCCCACGGCGGACGATTTGACCATGGTACAGTGGTTTTACGACAGCGGATGTCCCGTTCTGATCGTGGCCAATAAGCTGGATAAGCTGAAAAAAAGCGAGATTGGGCCCAATCTTCAGTGCATCCGGGATCTGCTCTGCCCGGACGGGCAGGCGGAGGTCATTCCCTTTTCCGCGGAAAAGGGAACGGGAAAGGACGATTTGATCCGCAGCATCGAACAGGCGTTATCATAAAGCGGAGAGCGGAGGAACAGAGTCGTTGTTCCCCCGCTTTTTTTCGCGTTTTGCCCTGGAGTTTCCGCTTCGTTTGCCGGAAGAAGCGCCATTTTTTTCGGTTGCCGGGCGGGAAAATATGAGCAAAACGAAAAATCTTTTTATTTCCCCTATGCAAAAGGGCAAAAATGAGATAAAATATGGAAAAGACGACCTTGGCAGGGAATGGTCTTCGATAGAAACAGAGATGGAGGGAATACAAAATGCAGACGCCCCGGTATCAAAGAGTCCTGCTGAAGATCAGCGGGGAAGCCCTGGCGGGCGAGAAACATTTTGGCCTTGATTTTGACGTCATTGGCAGCGTGTGCGACGTTGTCAAGCAGTGCGTCGATATGGGGGTCCAGGTCGGCATCGTTGTCGGCGGCGGCAATTTTTGGCGCGGCGTAAAAAACGGCACCGGGAAGATGGAACGCACGCGCGCCGACCATATGGGTATGCTGGCGACGGTGATGAACTGCCTTGCGGTGGCGGATGTGCTGGAGCAGAAGGGCGTGCCCGTGCGGGTGCAGACGGCCATTGAGATGCAGGCCATCGCCGAGCCGTATATCCGCTTGCGGGCGGTACATCAGCTGGAAAAGGGCAGCGTGGTCATCTTTGGCTGCGGTACGGGCAATCCCTATTTTTCCACGGACACTGCCGCAGTGCTCCGCGCGGCGGAGATCAACGCGGACGTGATTTTACTGGCGAAAAACGTGGATGGCGTATACGATTCCGATCCCTTGAAGAACCCCGAGGCAAAGAAATACGATGAGATCAGCTACGAAGAAGTGTTGGCGCAGCGTTTGACGGTCATGGACTCCACAGCCACGTCTCTGTCCATGGATAATCATATTCCCGTACTGCTGTTTGCCCTGGAGGACCCCCAGAATATCATCCGCGCCATTTGCGGTGAGAATGTGGGCACGATCGTAAAGGAGGAAGAAAAAGCATGAAGGAAGAATACCGTATTTACGAAGAAAAGATGAACAAGACCCTGGACTCTTTGCAGGGAGATTTTGCCGCCGTGCGTGCAGGGCGCGCCAATGCCCAGGTCCTGGATAAGATCCGTGTGGAATACTACGGCGTGCCTACGCCCATCAACCAGATCGGAGGGATTGCGTCTCCCGATTCCCGTACATTGGTGATCCAGCCGTGGGACAAGGGCATCCTGAAAGCGGTGGAGAAGGCGATCAACGAGTCCGACCTGGGCATCCATCCCCAGAACGACGGCGCCAGCATCCGCCTGTCCTTCCCCCAGCTGACCGAGGAACGGCGCCAGGAGCTGACAAAGCAGGTGCGCAAGTATGCGGAAAACGGAAAGGTCGCCATCCGCAATATCCGGCGGGACGCGATGGACACCTTTAAGGCCCAGAAGAAGAAATCCGAGATCACCGACGACGATCTGAAGGTGATCGAAAAGGATATGCAGGAGCTGACCGACAGGATGTGCAAGGAGATCGACGCACTGTTGGAGAAAAAACAGAAGGAACTGATGTCTGTCTGATCCCTGGAGGGGCGTATGGCTTTTTTCAAGTCGAGATCAAAACAGAAGGCGGGGCCGGTGGATCGGGACCATCTGCCCCGCCACATCGCTGTCATCATGGACGGCAACGGCCGCTGGGCGAAAAGGCGCGGACTGCCCCGCAAGGCGGGCCATAAGGTGGGCGCGGAGGTGTTCCGCACCATTGCGACTTATTGCAAGGATCTGGGCATAGCGTATTTGACGGTCTATGCGTTTTCCACGGAAAACTGGAAGCGTCCCCAGGATGAGGTGGACGCGATCATGGGCCTGCTCAAGCGCTATCTGCTGGAAGCCATCGACACGATGGCAAAGGACAATATCCGCCTGCGCTTTCTCGGCGACCTGACGGTGCTGTCCCCGGAGCTGCAAGAGCTTGCCGCAAGGACGAATGCCATCTCAGCGACGCTGGACGGATTCCAGGCCAATATCTGCCTGAACTACGGCGGGCGGGATGAACTCCTGCGTGCTGCGCAGTCCTTTGCGGCGGATTGTGTGGATGGCAAATACCAGGAGGATGCCCTTGACAGCGACTTGTTTGAGACGTATCTGTTCTCTGCCGGACTGCCGGACCCCGATCTGATCATCCGGCCGGGCGGGGAACAGCGGATCTCCAATTTCCTGCTGTGGCAGTGCGCCTATGCGGAATTTGTTTTCACGGAAACGTTGTGGCCGGATTTCAAAAAAGAACATCTTGATGCGGCGATCGCGGAATATCAGGCGCGGCACCGCAGATATGGAGGAGTTTAATGGCGAAGCGCATCATCACAGCCGTGATCTGGCTGCCAGCCGTCGTGCTGGGATTTGCTTTTGCGCCCATTTGGGGGATCATGCTGGCGATCTCGGCATTGTCGGCGGTCGGCGTATATGAGTTGCTCTGGGCGACCGGCTTTGTCAAGAACCGGCGTCTTTGTGCTTATAGTATGATAGTTGCGGCGCTGGTCCCCCTTTGGGTCTATGGGGGGGCGGACAGCCGCTGGATGCTGGCGGCGATGTTCGCTTTTGTGAGCATCTGTTTTCTTGACGGACTGCTCCACCCACGGGAGGTGTCCTTTGAGCAGGTGGCCGGTGCGTTGTTTGGCGCGCTAATGGTGCCGTATTTTCTCTCGGCGTTCTTGCGCTTGGAGCTTTCCATGGGGACACGGCTGATCTTTGCGCTACCTTTGATCTATCCCTTTATCAGCGACGCCGGCGGTTACTTTGTGGGCCGTTTCCTGGGAAAGCATAAGTTAGCGCCGCAGCTTTCGCCGAAGAAAACGGTGGAGGGGGCCGTGGGTGCGGTCGTATTTGCCGTGGCCGGCGGCGTGCTCTTTGGCCTGGTGGCGGAATACGGCTTTGCCATGACGCCCAATTATGCGGCGCTGGCTTTGTTTGGCATTCCCCTCAGCATCGTTTCCCAGTTCGGCGATCTGGTATTTTCTTATATCAAACGTGAATTTGGCATAAAGGATTACGGAAAACTGTTTATGGGCCACGGCGGTGTTCTGGACCGTTTTGACAGCGTGATCTTTGCAGCGCCCGCGTTGGAGCTTCTATTGTTCCTGGTGCCTGTTTTGTAAGAAATTTTTAGAGTTTTTTTGATTTTAAGAGGTTTTCTATGACAAAATGTATTTCGATTTTAGGTTCGACCGGCTCGATCGGTACGCAGACCCTGGAGGTCGTGGACCATCTGGGGATCCAGGTTGCCGTACTGGCCGCCCGCCGCAGCGTAGACCTGATCGAACAGCAGGCGCGGAAGTATCTTCCGCGTTTTGTTGTGCTGTATGAAGAAGAGGCCGCCGCCCGGCTGCGCAGCCGCCTGTCCGATTTGGATATTCCGGTGCTGTCCGGCATGGAGGGGCTCCTTGCTGCCGCTACGGCGGAGGAAGCGGACACTGTTTTGACGGCCATCGTGGGTGTGGTATGTTTGGAGCCTACGTTGGCGGCAATCCGTCGGGGAAAAAAGATTGCCTTGGCTAATAAGGAGACGCTGGTGAGCGCCGGGGAGCTGGTGATGGACGCCGCCGCGGAGCACGGCGCGGAGATTGTACCGGTGGACAGCGAGCACTCTGCCATTTTCCAGTGTTTGCAGACCTGCCGGGACGAGAGGGAGATCAAGCGCGTAATCCTGACGTGCTCCGGCGGTACCTTTTTCGGAAAGAAGAAGGAGGAGATTTACCATGCCACGCGTGTCCAGGCCCTGAAGAACCCTAACTGGAGCATGGGCGATAAGGTGACGCTGGACAGCGCGACGCTGATGAACAAGGGCCTGGAGGTCATCGAGGCCATGCGGCTGTACCGCCTGCCGGTTTCCCAAGTGTCCGTGGTGATCCACCGGGAGAGCGTGGTGCATTCCATGGTAGAATACTGCGACGGCGCAGTACTGGCCCAGTTAGCGGTGCCGGATATGCGCGTCCAGATCCAGTACGCCATGACCCACCCCCACCGCCTGCCGTCTCCGGTCAAGACGCTGAATTTCACGGAATACGGCGCGTTGACCTTTTCCGAGCCGGATAGGGAGGCGTTCCCTTGCCTTGGCATCGCCATGGAGGCGGCAAAGACCGGCGGAACGGCCTGTGCGGCCCTCAATGGCGCCAACGAGGCGGCTGTGGGGCTGTTTTTGCAGGACCGGATCGTCTTCGGTGAGATCGCGGAGTATGTGGACCGGGCGCTGCAACGTGTCCCGGTGAAGGCGTTGCCCGGGCTGGAGGAGGTTTTACAGGCGGATGCGGATGCCCGTGCCGCCGTGGGAGAAGCATATCAGCAAAGAGCATAAGGAGTTAAGTTCCCCATGTATATTATCATTGCGATCCTGATTTTCGGCGTCCTGGTGGCGGTGCATGAATTGGGTCATTTCCTGGCGGCGAAGCTGTTTGGCGTGCGCGTCAACGAATTTTCGATCGGTATGGGGCCGGCGCTGTTCCAGAAAACGGCCGGTGATACGGCGTATTCCCTGCGTCTTTTGCCCATCGGCGGATTCTGCGCCATGGAAGGAGAGGAGGATGCGTCCGACGATCCGAAGGCGCTGAACAATAAGGGGTTATTTCCCCGGCTGGTGATCTTCGCCGCCGGCGCATTTATGAATTTCCTTGCAGGTCTGGTGATCCTCCTGCTGCTGTTCAGTGACGCCGCGGGTTTTTACACGCCGGTGGTCACGGGTTTTGCCGATGGGTTTACCGCCCAGGGGGAAACCGGGCTAATGGCGGGCGACCGCATTTTAAGCATCGACGGCGAGGCGATCTATCTCTATCAGGATATCGCCATTTTCCTGAATATGGGAGATGGGGAGCATTATGATATCGTGGTAAACCGCGATGGAAAGCGGGTCGTATTGAATGACCTGGCCCTTTCGCCGAAGGAGTATCCCAACGACACGGGCGGCACTTCTCTGCGCTGGGGCATCGATTTTGGCGAGGTGATCGAGGGCACGTTCCTGGCGAAGCTCAAAATCAGTTGTCTGAACGCCGTCGATTTTGTCCGCCTGGTGTGGTACAGCCTGAAGATGCTGGTCACCGGACAGGTGGGGCTGACAGATATGTCCGGTCCTGTGGGCATTGTGACAACGATCTCGGATGTGGGGCATCAATCCGAGACCATAGGCGTTGCAATCAAGAATATCGGATATTTGACCGCATTGATCGCCATCAATCTGGCGGTGATGAATCTGCTGCCCCTTCCGGCGCTGGATGGCGGACAGATTTTTATCATGTACCTCACGGCGTTCATAACGAAGCTGACGAAAAAACCGGTGGACCCGAAATACGCCGGCTATATCAACTACGGCGGTTTTGTGGCGCTGATGTTCTTTATGCTGATCGTTACGATGAGCGATTTTGCGAAGCTCTTATCCTGAGGGGGGAGACGATGACAAAGCAGATCCATGTGGGCGCCGTGGCCGTGGGCGGCGGCGCGCCCGTTTCCATCCAGTCCATGTGCAATACGAATACCGCCGATGTGGAGGCGACCGTTGCCCAGATCCGGCGGCTGGAGGCCGCGGGCTGCGAGATCGTCCGGGTGGCCGTGCCGGATATGGACGCGGCGAAGGCTGTGGGCAAGATCCGTGGGCGCATCCATATCCCCCTGGTGGCGGATATTCATTTTGACTACCGCCTTGCCCTGGCGTGCGTCGATTCCGGGATCGACAAAATACGCATCAATCCCGGCAACATCGGCGGGGAAGAGCGGGTCAAGGCGGTGGCGGACGCCTGCCGGTGTAATGGCGTCCCTATCCGCATCGGCGTTAACGGCGGAAGTCTGGAAAAGCCGCTGCTGCGCAAGTACGGCGGCGTCACGGCAGAGGCGTTGGTGGAGAGCGCCTTTGGTCATGTGCGGCTGCTGAACCAATTCGACTTTGACGACATTTGTATCTCGGCCAAATGCTCCAGCGTGCCGGTCACGATGAAGGCCTACCGGCTGCTTCATGAGCAGTGTGACTATCCCCTGCACCTGGGTGTGACGGAGGCGGGGACGCCGAAGCAAGGGATCGTCAAGTCCGCCATGGGCATCGGCGGACTGCTGTGTATGGGCATCGGCGACACGTTCCGCGTGACGCTGACCGCCGATCCGGTGGAGGAGATCGCCGTGGCCAGGGACCTGCTCCGGACGGCGGGGTTGCGCCGGGAGGGCGTCGATTTGATCGCCTGCCCCACCTGCGGACGCACGAAGATCGACCTGATCGCCATCACCGAAGAAGTGGAGCGCCGTCTGAAGGGCTGCACAAAGGACATCACGGTGGCGGTGATGGGCTGTACGGTCAACGGTCCCGGCGAGGCGTCCGCCGCAGATGTGGGGATCGCCGGGGGCAGTGGGGAGGGCCTGCTGTTCCGTCGGGGCGAGGTTTTATATAAGGTCCCTCAGGAGCGTCTGGTGGACGCGCTGATGGAGGAGATCGAGAAGCTGTAAGAAAGAAAAAAGCATCCTGCAAAGAGGGGTACCTATGAGTAAGACCATACCGTTTTTTGACTTGTTTTCCGATTATATCCCGGAGCGCGGACTGCGGATCGCTTTGATGGAAGCGGTAGTGGAAGAGGCGGCTGTCCGCCGGGAGGATCTGTCCATGGAGGTCCGCCTCCTTTCAAAAGAGAAGATCCCTGCGGGGGCGATTGCTCAGGCGGAGGAAGAACTGAAGGCGCTGTACGGTTTGCAGCAGATCCATATTACTCTGCGCGTCGCTGCGCCGGAGCCGAAGAAAAAGACGGCGGATCAGGGGCCGGGGAGCAGCGCTTCCGCGGCAGGGGAAGAAAGCGCTGTGATCCTGGGTGGTCCGATTACGGCAGATGTCGTGCCCATGGCGGGTTTGGGACTCAAAACGCCCACCTTTGCCATCAAGGGCCAGGTGTTTTCCAAGGAAATCTACGAAACGCGCCGGGGCTTGTGGTGTCTGACCTTTGATGTGACCGATCATGTCAGCAGCGTCCGTGTGGTGAAATATTTTAAGGAAAAAGAGATCGAGCCGGTGGCACAGCGCATCCAGGAGGGGATGTGGCTGCTGATCCAGGGCCGTATGCGCATGACCCGGGACGGCATGGACCTGCAAATGGACCCGTACAGCATCTGCGCCACCCAACACAGCGAGCGCATGGACAACGCGCCGCAAAAGCGGGTGGAGCTGCATCTGCACACCAGGATGTCGAATATGGACGCCCTGACGGATACGAAGCAAGCGGTCAAGACCGCCATCCGCTGGGGACACCCTGCGATCGCCATCACGGACCACGGCGTGGCTCAGTCCTTCCCGGACGCTGCGTCCGCTGCGGGAGGGAAGATCAAGATCCTCTATGGCGTGGAAGCCTATTTCGTCAACAACCTTGACGACCGCCTGGCTGTACACGGGACCCAGGATTGCGCCTTTGAGGATGAGATCGTCTGTTTTGACATCGAGACCACGGGCCTGAGCGCCAAACGGGAGGCCATTACAGAGATCGGCGCGGTGGTGCTCAAGGACGGCAAGATCACAGAGACCTTCCAGACCTTTGTCAACCCGAACCGCCGTCTGACGCCGGAGATCATCGGTTTGACCGGCATTACCGACGAGATGCTCCGGGACGCGCCCCAGCCCAGGGAGGCCCTGGAAAAATTCCTGGACTTTGTCCATGGCCGCCCTCTGGCGGCGCACAATGCGGAATTTGATATCGGCTTCATCCGGGAAAACTGCCGGCGGGAGGGATTGGCGTTTGCGCCGACATATCTCGATTCCCTGATCCTGGCCCAGAACCTTTTGCCGGAGCTGAGCCATTTCAAGCTGGATGTGGTGGCGTCCCATTTGAAGCTGCCGGAGTTCAACCACCACCGCGCTTCCGACGACGGCGCCACGGTGGGCTATATGCTGGCGCCTTTTTTTGAGATGCTCCGCAAGCGCGGCCTGCACCGCATCCAGGAGATCAACGAGGAGATGCTGAAGCTGCGCCCCCTTGGCAAAGCGCACCGCCGTCCGCGGCATATGATCCTGTTGGCCAAAAACAAATTGGGAATGCACAACCTCTATAAGCTGATCTCCCTGTCTAATCTGAAATATTTCAAGCGCCAGCCGATCATCCCCAAGACGGAGCTGATCAAATGGCGGGAGGGGTTGATCGTCGGCGCGGCCTGCGAGGCCGGGGAGCTGTTCCAGGCAGTAGTCGAGAACAAGGGCTGGAACGAACTCAAGCGCATTGCGTCCTTTTACGATTACCTGGAGATCCAGCCCTTATGCAACAATATGTTTATGCTCCGCCAGGGCAAGGTGCGGTCGGTGGAGGAGCTGAAGGACTTCAACCGAACAATCGTGCGCCTGGGCGAGGAGCTGGGCAAACCCGTGGTAGCGACCGGGGACGTCCATTTTCTGAACCCGGAGGACGAGGTCTACCGTCATATTTTGCTTGCCAGCAAAAAATTTGATGACGCGGATTCCGAACTGCCCATCTATTTCAAGACCACGGAGGAAATGCTGGAGGAATGCGCCTATCTTGGCGCGGAAAAGGCGATGGAGGTGGTAGTCACCAACCCAAACTTGATCGCCGATCTGGTCGAGGAGATCCAGCTACTGCCCAAGGGCCAGCTGTTCCCGCCGCGTCTGGAAAATTCCAGGGAAGATCTCTACAATTTGGTGTGGGGTAAAGCGCATGAACTTTACGGGGAAGAACTGCCCCAGATCGTCAAAGAGCGCTTGGATACGGAGATGGATTCCATCCTGGGCCGCGGTTACGACGTGATCTATATGTCCGCGCAAAAGCTGGTACAGCGGTCGCTGGAAAACGGCTACCTGGTCGGTTCCCGCGGCTCCGTCGGGTCGTCTCTGGTGGCGTATATGTCCGGCATCACCGAGGTCAACTCCCTGCCGCCCCATTACCGCTGCCCGAAGTGCAGGCACAATGAATTTATTCTGGACGGGTCCTACGGCTGCGGCGCGGATATGCCGGATAAAACGTGTCCGGTCTGTGGGGAAGCATACGTCAAAGACGGGTTCCACATCCCCTTTGAAACGTTTTTGGGCTTCGGCGGCGACAAGGTGCCGGACATCGACCTGAACTTTTCCGGCGAATACCAGGCCCGCGCCCACCGCCACGCCATCGAGATGTTTGGCCAGACCCAGGTGTTCCGCGCCGGTACGATCGGTACGCTGGCGGATAAGACGGCCTACGGCTATGTGCGCAAGTTTCTGGAGGAGCGGAGCATCACCGCGGGCAGGGCGGAGGAAAACCGCCTGACCCAGGGCATCGTGGGGGTGCGCCGCACCACGGGCCAGCATCCCGGCGGCTTGGTGGTCGTACCGGACGATATGGAAATCGAGGATTTCTGTCCTGTGCAGCATCCGGCGGACGCCGCGGACAGCGATACCGTCACCACCCATTTTGAATATCACTGTATGGAAGACAACCTGCTCAAGCTGGACATGCTGGGCCACGATGATCCCACCATCGTCCGTATGCTGGAGGACCTGACCGGGGAAAATGCGCGGGAGGTCCCCCTGGATGACAAGGACACCATGAGCATCTTTACCTCTTCCAAGGTTCTGGGGTATGAAAACGACGAGATCCTGGGTCCCACCGGCGCCGTGGCTATCCCGGAGTTCAACACCCGCTTTACCCGCCAGATGCTGGTGGATACCCAGCCGAAAGATTTTAATACCCTGGTACGCCTGTCTGGTTTCTCCCACGGTACCGATGTCTGGCTGGGCAATGCCCGCGACCTGATCCTGGGCGGGACCGCCAGCGTTACGGAAACAGTGGGCTGCCGGGACGATATCATGATTTATCTGATTTCCCAGGGAATGGACGCAAAGATGTCCTTTAAGATCATGGAGGCCGTGCGAAAGGGCAAAGTGAAAAAGGGCGGCTTCCAGGAGGTCTGGGTCGAGGCCATGCAGGAGCATGAGGTGCCCGCCTGGTACATAGAGTCCCTGGCTAAGATCGGTTATCTGTTCCCTAAGGCCCACGCCGTGGCCTATGTGATGATGGCCTTCCGCATTGCCTGGTTCAAGGTCCATCGCCCGCTGGCCTTTTATGCGGCCTTTTTCTCCATCCGCGCCAAGGCCTTTGACGCGGAGTACTGCTGCGCAGGCCTGGAGGCGGTCAAAAAGAAGCTGCTCGAGATCATGAACAACAAGGAAGCCACCGCGGTGGAGCAGGATCTGGCGACGACCCTGGAGGTCTGCTATGAGTTTTATCTCCGCGGCTTCCACTTTGACCCTATCAACATTTACCGTTCCGATGCGACACGCTTTACCCTGTCGGAAAACGGCCTGATCCCGCCGTTCGTTGCGGTGCGCGGTCTGGGAGAGGCGGCGGCGATCGCTACCGTGGAGCAGCGCAAGGGAAAGCATTTTGTCTCTGTGGAGGAGTTTTCCCTCTGCTGCAATAAGCTCTCCAAGACCCATATCGACAACTTGCGCGCCCTGGGCGCTTTTGCGGGCCTGCCGGATACCAGCCAGATCTCTCTGTTCGGGTGAGACAGGGATTGACACAGTTGCTTTTCTATGCTAATATATTAGCGAATTAAAGTATTAACATGCGGAGGATTGATCGCAGTGAGAGCCATTTTGAATACCCCGGAGGGGACCCGTGATTTGATGTACGCCGAATGCTGTCTGCGCCGCCGGGTGCAGCGCCAGCTGACGGATGTGTTCCAGCGCTGCGGCTACAGCGAGATCGCCACGCCTGTGGTGGAGTATTACGACGTATTTTCCCAGGCGGGGAGCACGGTGCCCCAGGAGGGGATGATGAAAATGATCGACCGGAGCGGCCGGATTTTAACGCTGCGGCCGGACTGTACGCTGCCCATTGCCCGCGTTGCGGCGACGCGGCTGCGTCACGAGCAGCTGCCCCGCCGTCTTTATTATAACGAGACGGTTTTTCGCGCCACGGCGGCGAACGCCGGACATATGGGGGAGATCGACCAGTGCGGCGTCGAGCTGATCGGCGCGTCCGGCCAGCGGGCCGATGCGGAGGTGGCTGCGATCGCTTTGGAGGGACTGAAAAACTGCGGTCTGACGAACTACCGTCTGGAGCTGGGCCACGCGGCCTTTTTCAAGGCCTTGGCGGATGAGCTGCACACGGGTGATGCCGCCGTGGAGGAGATCCGTACCCTGATCGAGCAAAAGAGTTTTGCCGCCTTGGATGACCTGCTGCGGGAGGGGTGGTTTGCGGAAAAACCGTCCTATCATGCCCTGCGCCGCTTATCCAGGCTGTTCGGCGGCGTGGAGGTGCTGGATGAAGCGCGGAGCCTGACGGACAATCCGGCGGCCCTTCAGGCATTGGAGGAGCTGGCGGCGGTCTATCAGGAGCTGTGCGCCGCCGGGTGGGGTGGCCATGTGGGCTTTGATCTAGGGCTGGTCCACCAGATCGACTATTACACAGGCATCGTGTTTTGCGGCTATGTGGAGGGTTCGGGCCATGTGGTGGTCACCGGCGGACGGTACGATCATCTGATGGAGCAGTTCGGCCGGTTAGCCCCGGCCACGGGTTTTGCCATCGACGTGGACGGCGTGGCCGCCGCGCTGCCGGAGGTGGACCCGACGCCGCCGCGAAAGCTGGTCCATTATGAGGCGGAACAGCTGTCCGCAGCTATGGCGCTGCAAAGCGCGGCGCCTGCGGGGGAGGTGGAGCTTTCCTGCTGCGCTACGGTGGAGGGCAGCCGCGCTCTGGCGCGAAAGAAGAGCATTGCCGTCCTTGTGCTCCTCACAGCCGGCGGCAGTACAGAGGAACGGGTTTGAAAGGGAGGGTGACGAAGGATGCACCGTTTGCAGATCGCCTTGACCAAGGGGCGTTTACAGGATCGGTCCGTAGAGCTGTTTGAAAAGGCCGGCATCGACTGCGCGCCCATCCGCGATCCGGGCCGCCGCCTGATCCACCGGCTGCCGGATTACCCTATGGACGCGTTTCTGGCGAAGGCGCCGGACGTGATCACTTATGTGGAGCACGGCGTGTGCGACTTGGGGATCGTAGGCAAGGATACGATTTTAGAAAAGGGCCATTCCTTTTATGAGGTTCTGGATCTGGGCTTTGGAAAGTGCAAGTTTGCTTTGGCCGCACCGGCGGGCCGGGACTTTTACGCAGGTTACCGCACCCGCACGGTCGCCAGCAAATATCCCCATGTGACCCGTGTGTTTTTTGATAAAAAGGGGATGGACGTGGATATCATCAAGATCGAGGGGTCTGTGGAGCTGGCGCCTATCGTGGGCCTGGCGGACGCCATCGTGGATATCGTGGAGACCGGCGCGACGCTGAAGGCCAACGGCCTGGAGGTGATTGAGGACGTGGCGCCCGTCAGTGCAAGGCTGATCGTGAACACGGCCAGTATGAAGCTATATAAAGAGGAAATCACCGCGTTGATCGAGCGTTTGGAAAAGGAGCTGGGGGAACATGCTTAAGATCATCAAGGCCGACGGTACGGCGGAGAAGCAGCAGATCGAGGAAATGCGCCGCCGCGCCGCGGAGACCGGGGAGGGCATCCAGGCCACGGCCGCCGCCGTGCTGCGGGATGTACGGGAAAACGGCTATGCTGCCGTGGAAAAATATTCGATGCAGTTTGACGGAGCCGCGCCGCGGGAGATCGGGAAGGAAGAGTTGGACGCGGCCTACGGAGCGTGCGCCCCGGAGCTGATCGCGGCGATGGAGGAAGCGGCGGCGGACATCCGCGATTACAATGAAAAACTGCTCACCCGGACCATGGAGTGGAAAAATCCCGCCGGCGGCACGGTGGGGCGCGTGGTGCGCGGGCTGACGCGTGTGGGCATCTATGTGCCCGGCGGCACGGCGGCGTACCCTTCCTCGGTGCTGATGAACGCCATCCCTGCCAAGGTCGCCGGGGTGGAGGAGATCGTCATGGTCACGCCGCCTACAAAAAATCTCAACGGAGCGGTGCTGGCGGCGGCAAAGATCGCCGGAGTGGACCGGGTCATCGGCGTCGGCGGCGTACAAGCCATTGCCGCGCTGACGTACGGCGCAGGCTTCATCCCGAAGGTGGACAAGATCTGCGGCCCCGGAAACGCTTATGTGGCGGCGGCCAAACGGCTGGTCTACGGGACCATCGATATCGACATGGTGGCGGGCCCCTCCGAGGTGCTGGTCATTGCGGACGAGGCGTCCAACCCAAAATATGTGGCGGCGGACTTGCTGTCCCAGGCGGAGCACGATGTGCTGGCGTCCGCGGTGCTGCTGACCACCAGCGAGGACCTGGCCCGGGCAGTGGATGGGGAGATCGTCTGGCAATGCGGGTATCTGTCCCGGCGGGAGATCATCGAACAGTCCCTGCGGGATTTCGGCGCGGCGATCGTGTGTCCTGACCTCCAGTCCTGTGCGGACCTGGCCAACGAAATTGCCCCGGAGCATCTTGAGATTTGCACAAAGGAACCGCGCGCCGTGCTCCCAATGATCCGAAACGCCGGCGCGGTGTTCCTGGGCGAACATGCTCCCGAGCCTTTGGGCGATTACCTTGCGGGGCCGAATCATGTGCTGCCCACCTCGGGTACGGCGCGGTTCTTTTCTCCGCTGTCGGTGGACAGCTTCTTAAAGACCATGAGCATTTTGGAGTATTCCCGCGACGATTTGCGCCGTCAATGGAAACAGGCGGCGGTGTTTGCCCGGGCGGAGTTTTTGACCGCCCATGCCAATGCGGTGGAGGTCCGGTTTGAGGACGAACAGGAGTAAGGCAAAAAGGAGGACGCGATGGAACGCAATGCAAAAATCGAACGGAAAACGAAGGAAACCTGTGTCAGCGTCTCCCTCTCCCTGGACGGCGGCAGCATTGAGCTGAATACGGGCATCGGTTTTTTTGACCATATGCTCCATGCCTTCGCCTTTTACGCGGGCATCGGTCTGACGGTCAACGCCGTGGGTGATCTTCAGGTGGACGGCCATCATACGGTGGAGGACATCGGCCTGACCATCGGTGAAGCCCTCAGGGGCGCCTTTGGGGATAAGACCGGTATCCGCCGCTTCGCCAGCGCCTATGTGCCCATGGACGAGGCGCTGCTGTTTGCGGCGCTGGATGTGTCGGGCCGTCCGTATCTGGTGTTCGACGCGCCCATGCCCCAGGAGCGCTGTGGGGAATACGACACCTGCCTGACTGTGGAATTCATGCGCGCCTTGGCCAACAGCGCAGGGCTGACGCTCCATCTGAAGGAAATGTACGGCCAAAACGCCCACCATATCACCGAGGGCCTGTTCAAGGCGCTGGGTCTGGCCCTCAAGGATGCAAAGCGCGTCGAGGGCAGCGGCGTCACGTCTACGAAAGGACTGCTGTGATGGGGTATACGGCGATCGTGGATTATAACGTGGGCAACCTGGCCAGCGTGGCCCACGCGTTGGACTATATCGGCGCGGAGAGCTGCGTGACGGCGGATGAGGCGGTGCTGGAGCGGGCGGACGGGATCATCCTGCCCGGCGTCGGCGCTTTCCCGGACGCGTATGCGGAGCTGGAGCGGCGCGGCCTTCCGGCTGTGCTCCGCCGCCAGGCAGAAAAGAAACCGGTCTTGGGTATCTGCCTGGGGATGCAGCTGCTGTTCGACCGGGGGGAGGAAGTGCGTCCCTGTGCGGGACTCGGTTTCCTACCGGGAGAGGTCCGGCGGATCGAGACAGACCTGAAGCTGCCTCATATCGGCTGGAACGCTCTGCGGTTCCAAACGCCCTCGCCCCTGTTTGCGGGGCTGGAGGATGGCGTGTACGTCTACTTTGTCCATACGTTCTGCGGCGTGGCGGCGCGGCCTGAGCACGTTTACGCCGTGACGGACTACGGCACGGAGGTCACGGCGGCGGTGGGCAGCGGAAATGTTTACGGCACCCAGTTCCACCCGGAAAAAAGCGGAGATGTGGGACTGGAGATCCTGAAGAATTTTGTGGGGTTGCAGAAATGATTATTGAACCGGCCATCGACTTAAAGGATAAAATGTGCGTCCGCCTGAAAAAAGGCGATTTTGATACGGTACACAAGGTGGCGGAGGACCCGGTCGCCACGGCGCTGGCGTTTCGGGACGCGGGTGCAAAATGGATCCACATGGTGGACCTGGACGGCGCGCGCAGCGGCGTGCGGGTCAACGGACCGGTCGTGGCGTCGGTGGCACGGGCCACGGGACTGCAAATCGAGCTGGGCGGGGGACTGCGTACCATGGAGGACCTGCGCGCCGCGGACGAGAGCGGCGTGACCCGTCTGTGCATCGGCTCCGCCGCGGTATCGGACCCTGGGTTCGTCCGGAAGGCCGTGGCGGTGTACGGCGAGCGGATCGCCGTGGGCATCGACGCCCTGGACGGGACTGTGCGCGTTTCCGGCTGGGAGAAGGATTCCGGTCTGGACTGCATCGCCTTTGCCCGGCAGATGGAAGAGACCGGTGTAAGGACCATCGTTTTCACGGATATTTCCACCGACGGGATGCTTTCCGGTCCGTCCTGCGCCTGGCTGGAAAAGCTGCAAAAGGCCGTTTCCTGCCGTATCGTTGCCAGCGGCGGCGTTGCGGTGCTGGACGATATCCGCCGGCTGCGGGACCTGGGGCTGTATGCCGCGATCATCGGAAAAGCCTATTATGCCGGAACCATCGATCTGGCGGAAGCCATCAGAGAGGCGGGAGCGCAATGTTAGCAAAACGGATCATACCGTGCCTTGATGTGCGGGACGGTCGCGTGGTCAAGGGCGTCAACTTCGTCAATATCCGTGACGCGGGCGACCCGGTGGAGCTGGCGAAATATTACAGCGGCGCAGGGGCAGATGAGATCGTCTTTCTCGATATCACCGCAACCCATGAGGCGCGAAAGACCGTGGCCGATGTGGTAGCGCGCACGGCGGAGCAGGTGTTCGTTCCCCTGACCGTGGGCGGCGGCATCCGCACCATCGAGGATTTCCAGCAGCTGCTCCGGGCGGGGGCGGATAAAATTTCCATCAATTCTGCGGCGGTGCAGGACCCAACGCTGATTTCCCGGGCGGCGGAGCGGTTCGGAAGCCAATGTGTCGTGCTGGCGGCGGACGCCAAGCAGCGACCGGATGGCCATTACGAGGTGGTGGTCGAGGGCGGACGGAAATTTACCGGCATCGACCTGCTGGAGTGGGTCACAGAGGCGGAAAAGCGGGGAGCAGGAGAGATCCTGTTGACCTCCATGGATGCCGACGGTACAAAAGCCGGTTTCGATCTGCCCATGCTGAAAAAGGTGACGGCGGCGGTGCGGATCCCCGTCATCGCCTCCGGCGGCTGCGGGAGCCTTGCCCATTTTGCTGAGGTGTTTGAGAAAACGGACGCGGACGCGGCCCTGGCGGCATCGCTGTTCCATTTCGGCGAGCTGACGGTGGGCCAGGTGAAGGAATACCTGCACGGGAAACATATCCCTGTGCGGCTTTGAAAGGGGAGGGACGTTGTGGCGTTCGATCTGGGACAACTGTTTCAAAAAGCGGAGCTGATCCCGGTCATCATCCAGGATGCGGACACAAAGGACGTGCTCATGCTGGGCTTTACGAACCGGGAGGCGGTGGAGTTGACCATCCAGACGAAAACGGCCTGGTTCTGGTCCCGTTCCCGTCAAAAATTGTGGAACAAGGGGGAGACCAGCGGCCATTTCCTCCATGTGGTGGATATGATCGCCGACTGTGATACGGACACGCTGCTGTATCTGTGCCATCCCGACGGTCCGACGTGCCATACGGGCAGGCAAAGCTGCTTTTTCAGGCCGGTTTTGGAGGAGGAGAGAACATGAATTCCTTTGAACAAATGGAAGCGGTGATTGCAAAGCGCCGCGCAGCGCCTCAGGAGGGGTCGTATACCTGCTACCTTTTTGATAAGGGACTGGATAAGATCCTGAAAAAAGTGGGCGAGGAATGCGCGGAGACGATCATCGCGGCAAAAAACGGAGACAAAGAGGAGCTGGTGGGCGAGATCAACGACGTGTTCTACCACATGCTGGTCATGATGAACGAATGTGGCGTCACATTGGAGGACGTCTGCTGGGAGATGGACCTGCGGGCGGAGAAGATCGGCAATCTGAAGCAGTTCCATGTATCCGACCACAACAGTTGAAAGAAAGCGCCGCCGGAAGGGGATCCCTCCCGGCGGTGCTCTTTTTCTTTGGTGGTATGACCGGTGCGGACGGGGCAGAGGCGTGTCTCAGAGAGAACACGGAGTCCCGCTCCCGTTTACTGCGTCAGTTTACGGTTGGCTTTCTCCATAAAGCGTTCGTTGTCGATCACAGCGCGTTGGTGGGTGCCTTCGCCGATCAGACCCGTTTCGTCGCGGGCGGTGACCTTAAAATCCACGATCTTCCCGTTGGCAGAAATGCCGGTGACCTCCGCTTCCGCCCAAACTTTCATGCCCACAGGCGTGGGAGCGCTGTGGGTGATGTTCAGAGCGGTGCCCACACTGCCCTTGCCTTCGGGCAAGACGGACGCCATCAGCGTCAGGGCGGCGTTTTCCATCAGGGCAACCATATAGGGGGTGCCGAACACCCGCAGCGCGCCGGAGCCGGCCTTTGCCGCAGTGTTTTCTTCGTTGACCACGGTTTCCGCGGTGTATTTCATTCCAGGTTCAAGCATGATCCATTCTCCTTATCAAAGCACGCAAAGCACTGTCAGCCTGCCGGAGCAAGGCCCAGGCGCAGCCATTCACTGTCGTAAAGGGTCAAAGTATCCCGGTCAAGATTGACGAAGGCGGTACAGGTATCCAGATATTCCGCGGGAGGATACAGCACGGAGCTGTCGCGATACTCTTCCTCCAGCATGGCTGTGGCGCTGGAGGATATCCTGGAAGGAGCCAGAACCGGCA
>CANSLL010000010.1 GCA_947647695.1 uncultured Clostridia bacterium
TGGAACGTTTCGATTGCAGGCATTTTAATCGCCTCCCTCTTGTAAATTTGTATACAATACCCCACAGCTATTGTATATATTTATAATATAACCGATTTCCAGAAAAAGTCAATAGAAATTTTGTAATATTCCCCAAAATTCAAGACTCAAAAAAAGTGTTTTTGTTGAAAACGACTATTTTGGAGATGGGTTTTAGGGGAAAAGGCCGGATTTCAGAAAAATAAGGGGGCGTCCTCTTGCGAAATCGGGAGATTTGCGGTACCCTTATAGTGTTATGTTGGCGTACGCGCCCCGCCGGGCGGGGCGCGCAAAAAGGACGCCATAGGATCAAAAGAAAACGAGGGGGCTGCGCTGTGGAAGTACAGCATTTTATCGAAACAAAACGGTTGAAGACCGCATATTACCGGACGGGGGAGGAGCATCCGCAAAAGCTGCTGCTGCTCCACGGGAACCTGTCCTCTTCCATCTTTTATGTGCCGTTGTTCCTGTTCCTGTCCCAATATTTTGACGTGGCGGCGCCGGACCTACGCTGCTTCGGCGATACGGAGGAAGCCACCGTGGACGCCACCCGGGGCTACCGGGACTGGAGCGACGATGTGGAGGCCTTTGTCAACGCCCTGGGCTGGGACCGCTTTATCATGGCGGGCTGGTCCCTGGGGGGGAACATCGCCATGCAGTACGCCATCGACCACGGCCAGCGTCTGACCCATCTGGTGCTGATTGCGCCGGGCTCGCCCTTTGGTTTTGGCGGCACGAAGGGCGAAGCGGGCACGCCCCTGGAGCCCATGGGCCTGGGGACCGGCGGCGGCTGCGCCACGCCCCAGCTGATGACGGCTCTGCAATACAAGAGCCATCTGATGCTGCGCTATGTGCTCAACCACCACTATTTCCAGCCTCCCTTCCGCATGAGCCGGGAATGGGAGAAGCAGCTGATGGAGGGGATCGGAAAGACAAAAACGGGCAAGGGGAAATACCCGGGAGACTACCACTGGACACGCCAGTGGCCCTATGTCGTCGCCGGGGAGGACGGGGTGCTGAACACCATGGCGCCCCAGTACGGCAACGTCTCTGGCCTGGCGGACATCCCCCACAAGCCGCCCATCCTGTGGATCCGGGGCGCGGAGGACACCATCGTCAGCAACCAGTCTCTGTTTGAGTTCGGGTACTTAGGCAAGATCGGCGTGATCCCCGGCTGGCCGGGGGAAAAAGCCGTACCGCCCCAGCCCATGGTGGCCCAGACCCGTTATGTATTGGAGCGCTACCGGGAACAGGGCGGCGTCTATCAGGAGTTGGTGATCCCCGGCGGCCACGCCTGCTTTTTGGAATCGCCCCAGTATTTCCTTTCGGCCCTGTGCTCCTTCTGTTACGACGAGGAAGCGGAAGAGGAGGACGGCGAAGAAGCGCTGTAAGCCAAAGAAAGGGGAGGGCGCGCCATGGCGGAACAATACCATTTCCAAGTCAACCTGGGCGGGATGCTGGACATCCTGTCCAACCACTTATATAAAAGCCCGGACGTGTTTTTGCGGGAACTGCTGCAAAACGGCGTGGACGCCGTCACGCGCCGCCGCAGGGAGCAGCCCGGCTGGACGGGCGGCAGGCTGACCGTCGCCCTGGAGCCGGGACGCCGCCTGACCTTCCGGGACAACGGCGCGGGTCTGGACGAGGCGGAGATCCACCGCTTCTTAGCGGTGATCGGCCAATCCTCCAAGACCGAATTGGAGGACGGGCGCATCCCGGAGGACTACATCGGCCGCTTCGGCATCGGCTTGCTCTCGTGTTTTATGGTGTCGGATTCCATCGTCGTCCACACCCGCCCGGCCAAAGGCGGACCGGGCCATTGCTGGACCGGCCTGCCCGACGGGACGTATACCCTGGAGCCGTTAACGGACTGTCCCGCGGGGACGGCGGTGATCCTCACCGCCCGGTCCGGCGCGGAGGGGTATTTCCAGCGGGAGAAGATCGCGGAGCTGGTGCGCTATTACGGTCTTGCCCTGCCCGTGCCCGTTTTCTTCGCCGGGGAGACAGCGCAGCTCAACGGCGTGCCCGAGGATTTCTCCGCCGTCAGCCGCAGCCAGCTCCTGGCCTTCGGCGAGTGGCTGTACGGCGAGACGTTCCTGGACGCGGTGCCCATCCAGACGAAGCACCTCAGCGGCGTTGCCTATGTGCTGCCCTACGCCACCAGTCCCACGATGAAGACGGGCCACCGCATCTATCTCAAACAGATGCTCCTGACCGAGCAGGGGGACACGCTGCTGCCACCCTGGGCCTTTTTCCTGCGCTGCTTCCTCAACACCAGGGGCCTGCGCCCCACGGCGTCCCGGGAGGATTTTTACGAGGACGAGGCCCTGTTCCGGGCCAGGGACGAATTTGCCGCCGCCGTGGGGTCGTACCTTACGGCGCTGCGGCGCAGCGACCCGGACCGGCTGCGCCAGATCGTGGACATCCACGCCCAGGCCATCAAGGCCATGGCGGTGTGGGACGACGGCTTGTTCCGGCTGTTCATCGACTATCTGCCCTTTGAGACCAGCGAGGGGGCCATGACCGGCGCGGCCCTCAAGGACGCGGGGGAAGCGTACTATGTGGCCACGGTGCCGAAATTCAAGCAGCTGCGGCCCATCTTCATGGCCCAGGGGCGGCTTTTGATCTGTACGGGCTACGCCAGCGACGGCGAGCTGATCGCGAAGCTGGCGGCGGACTTTTCCCTGCCCATCGAACCGCTGCGGGAAGAGGCCATGGAGGGCGTTTTGCAGCAGGTCACGCCCGAGGAGGAGCAAGCCCTGAGCGGCCTGCTGTTGGCGGCGGACGATGCCCTGTCCGTCTTTGACTGCCGCAGCGAAGCCCGGCGGTTCTTCCCCGGCGAGCTGCCGGCCCTGTACGCCATGAGCGACGACGTCCAGTTCCTCCGCCAGGTGCAGTCGGCCCGGGACCTGAGCGACGGCATTTTCTCCGACGCTCTGTCGTCCCTGCTGGATAGCGTGGAGACCCGTCCCCTGGCGACGCTGTATCTGAATCTCAACAGTCCCGTGATCCAACGGCTTTCGCGGGTCCGGGACGGCGCATTGCTGCGCGGCGCGGTGCGGCTGCTGTACGTCCAGGCGCTGCTGGCGGGGGGGCATCCCCTCCAGGGGGAAGAGCTGCGGGTGATGAATCAGGAGCTTTTGGGCCTGATCGAGCGCAGCGCCGGCTCGGCCCAGGAGGAAGGGGTCCGATGAACGACGCATACGAAACACTGCGCGCCCTGAGGCGGCGCTATCAAACGATGGACTATACGCCCCGGCGGGCGGCGGTCAATCAGGAATATGTGGCCCTGGCGGACCGGCTGGGGCTGCCTCGGGAGCGCATCTCCGGGCGCTACGACCTGGCCTGGGCCTACGCCATGGGGGACGACCCGGCCAAGGCCCTGCCTGTGTGCGCGGAGTTCTTCGCCCTGTGGGAGGACCATCCCGGCGCGGTGCAGGGCCGGGCGGAGGGGCCCTCCGCCGCCATGATCGCCTGTTATGTGGCGGTGTCCCTGCCCCAGGTGCCCCTGGCGGAATGTGAAAAATTATTGGAGCGCTTCCATCAACAAGTGCAAAAGGCCGGGGTGGGGGAGCGCTTATGGCAGCTCCACGCCTGCGATTTCTGCTTGATGACCGGGGACCTGGCGGGCGCCCAGGTCCATCTGGACCGGTTCCGCGCCACGCCCCGGGACGAGATTTCCGACTGCGCCGCCTGCGAGGCCAGCAACGCCGCCGAGTCCCTGCTGAAAATGGGACGGCGGGAGGAAGCGCTGGAGACGGTGCGCCCGGTGCTCAGCGGCGCGCTGGTATGCGAGAGCCAGCCGTGGGGCGTGCTGTCTGTCCTGATCCACGACGCATTGGACCATGACGACCCGGCCCGGGCGTTGGCCTACGGGCGGCAGCTAGCCCGTCATGACCTGGACAGTCCCAGCGACCTGGTCTGCGCGGGGGCGCTGCTCCGTCTGAGCGCGTTCACCGCGCCGGAGCGGGGCGCGGCGCTGTTGGAGCGCTGCCTGCCCTGGTCCTTCGGCCTGTGGGATCAAGATCTCCTGTTCCGCTTTTACCTGGGCGCGTGGACCTTCTTCGCGCGCTTGGGCCGGGACCGGGAGGTCCTGACGCTGCGCCTTCCGGCCCGGTTCCCCTTGTACCGGGCCGACGGACGCTACGCCTGCGCCGCCCTGGCAGACTGGTTTTACAATGCCGCGTCGGAAATCGCCGGGCGGTTCGACGAACGCAACGGCTATCCCGCCTATCAAAAAGCCCTGGATGCAGCCCGGCAAAGTTTGGACCGCGGGGAGGACGGCCCATGAAAAAGGAATTGTTTTCCGGCGAGCGGATCAACAAAGCGATCCTCGCCCTGCCCGAGGGAAAGCCCCGTCTGGACGCGCTGCAAGACGCCGTCGCCCAGGCGGACCGGGCGGCGGACCCCTACTGGCGGCTGCGCTTTCGCGCGGACTACATCTGCGACGCCGTATATTTCGACGACGAGGCGAAAATTTTGCCCTTCTGCGGGGAGTTTTTCGCCCTGCTGGAGGAGTACCCCGGCGTGCTGGGCGAGCCGCTGGAGCAGCTGTCCTGCTTCCTTGTGGCAAAGCGGGCGGCGGCGCTGTGCCAGGTGCTGCCCCAGATCCCCATGACGGTCTGCGAGGGGTTCCTGGAGCGTTTAGCGGAGCTGACGCGGCGGTACGGCAAGGGAAGCCGGCTGTATCACAATTTAGCCTGTGAGTTTTACCTGGGCGGCGATCTGGACCGGGCCGCGGCCCATTTTGAAGCGTTCCAGAAGGCGAAGCTGGATATGCAGTCCAAATGCCGCGCCTGCGAACAGAGCTTTATGGTGCGCTATGCCCTGGCCACAGGCGACTGGGCCCTGGCCGAGCGCAGCGCCCGTCCGATCTTCGACGGGAGCATGACCTGCCACGACGTGCCATGGGATACTTACCACACCTACATCGAGGCGTATCTGGACCGGGGCGAGATCAAAAAAGCCGATCCGTTGGTGCGGCAGCTGTCGCGGGGCGGTATCCGGGACGTGAGCGATACGGAATACATGGGCACCTTGCTGCGGTTTTACGGGATGCAGAACCGCGTCGGGGCGGCCCTGTTGCAGCGGTACCTGCCCTGGCCCTTGAGCCTGTGGGACCGGGGACGGCAGTTTTATTTCTACCAGGGGGCCTGGGTCTTGTGCACCGCCGGGCCGCTGGACCGCGAGGTCACCTTCTACCTGCCCCGGCAGTTTCCCCTGTGGCGGGAGGACGGACGGTACCGCTGGGGCGATCTGGCGGACTGGTTTTACGGCGCCGCCGCGGACATCGCCGGACAGTTCGACCGGCGCAACGGCGGCACTGTCTACAGGGATACCCTGGCCCGGACGGAGCGGGCGGCAAAGGAGAGACGGAACCATGGCAAAAAAGAAATTTGACGGCCCGGCCGTCCAGGCGATGCTGGACCGTATGCCGGGGGGACTGCCCAAAATGGCGGTCCTTCAGGAGGCCATCGCCCAGGCGGACGCGGCGGAGGACCATTTCTGGCGGATGATGCTCCGCTATGACTACGGCTGCGAGGCCACCTTCCGGGACGATCCGCCCAAGGCAATCCCCGTGGCGGCGGAATTCCACGCGATCTATCAGGAGCACCCGGAGGTGCTGACGGCCCGCAGTCCCGACGGCGCGCCGGAGATGCACCTGATGATCATTCAGATGGGCATCGACCCCATCGTGGCCCTGCCCCAGATCCCCATGGCCCAGTGGGAGAAGATGATGGACGATTTCTACGCCCTGGTCAAGCAGTACCGGGTGGGCCTGCGCACCTACTGGTGGCAGATGTGCCAGTTTTATCAGTATGTGGACCGGGAAAAGGCCGGGGAATATTTTCAGAAATTCTGGAAGACGGGACGGGACGGCCTGTCCGACTGCCGCGCCTGCGAGCGCAGCAACGCCGTGCGCATCAGCCTTCTGTTGGGGGACCGGGCCGCGGCGGACGAGTACGCCCGGCCCATGGAGCAGGGCCGCATCCGCTTCTGCTCCGACACGCCCCAGAAGTACTGGCTGGCGTACTTAGAGGACGCATTGGACCGGGGCGACCGGCGGGAGGCGGAAAAGCGGGCCAACGCCCTGTACCGCAAGGCGGACCGGGACAAGAGCGATCTGAACTATTTGGGCGCGGTGGCGCGCTGCTGGGCCTTTACGGACCCGGAACGGGCGGTGGCCCTGGTGGAAAAGCGTCTTTCCTGGACCGTGGGGCTGTGGGATCAGAAAAAGGTCTACGATTTTTACAAGGGCGCCTGGGTCTGCTTCCGGGAGCTGGGCCGGGAAAAGGACGCCGTGGCCCTCTCCCTGCCGGAGGCGTTCCCTTTGTACAGCGCCGGAGGCGTCTACGACCCCCGCGTCCTGGCGGACTGGTTTTACGACCACGCCGCCGCCATCGGCAAACGGTTTGACGCGCGCAACGGCGCGGACTGGTTCCGCGATGATCTGGCCGCCGCGGAGCGGGGGCTGGAGTAAGACAAACAAAACACAGACATTTTTTTGCGCAGGGCCCTTTGCGGGGGACCCTGCGCTTTTTATCCGCGCCTTCGGCGCTTCCCTTTATCCCCGCCTCCGGCGCTTCCTTTTCCCCGCCTCCGGCGCTTCCTTTTCCCCGCCTTTGGCCCCTCCTTTTTCCTTGTATGTCCCTTTTTCCTCGTTTACACGCTCCTTTTCCCTCCTTTTTGCCCTCCTTTTCCCGTTTCCGCCGCATTTTCTACCGCTTTACAAGGATTATCCTTGACAGATTTGCGGCGCGGTATTAAAATCATAAAGGATCATTACCGGCTCCCGCAAGGGGGATTTGCGCCGAGCCGGTTGTTTTCTATGGATACCGGCAAAGAAACGCGGGGCGCGCAGAAAAACAGCGGGCGCCCCTGTGTTGTGTTTTGCAGAAACAATGTTTAGGAGGAAATAATGAACAATATCGACATAATGACGGTCGCCGTTGCGGTGATCGCAGCAGTCGTTGCGCTCGTTATTGGCATCCTTCTCGGTTGGAACCGCCGCAAATCCGTTGCAGAAAGGGAAATTTCCAGTGCGGAAGAGGAAGCGACCCGCATGATCAATGAAGCGATCAAAAGCGCCGAAAACAAAAAGCGCGAAGCCATGGTCGAGGCAAAGGAAGAGATCCTCAAGCAGCGCAGCGAGTATGAGAAGGAAGTGAAGGAGCGCCGGGCGGACCTGCAAAAGCAGGAACGCCGTCTGCAGCAAAAGGAGGAAAACCTCGACCGCAAGACGGACGCGATCGAGAAAAAGGAGGAATTCCTGGCGGAAAAGCACGCCCAGCTGGACCAGCAGAAGGAAGAACTCCAGGGGATCCGCCGGAAACAGACGGAGATGATCGAGGAGATCTCCGGGTTTACCGCGGAGGAGGCCAAGGCCTACCTGATTGAACAGGTACAGACCGAGGTGACCCACGAGGCCGCCATGAAGATCAAAGAAATTGAATCCCGCGCCAAAGAGGAAGCGGAGGCGCGGGCCAAGGAGATCATCGCCACAGCCATCCAGCGCTGCGCGGCGGACCAGGTCTCCGAGATCACCGTCAGTGTGGTTCCCCTGCCCAATGACGAGATGAAGGGCCGCATCATCGGCCGCGAGGGCCGCAACATCCGCACCCTGGAGACGATGACCGGCGTGGACCTGATCATCGACGATACCCCCGAGGCGATCACCGTGTCCTGCTTTGAGCCCGTGCGCCGGGAGATCGCCCGTCTGGCCCTGGAAAAGCTCATCGCCGACGGCCGCATCCATCCCACCCGCATCGAGGAAATGGTGGAAAAGGCCAAGCGGGAGGTGGACGCCGTCATCAAGTCCGAGGGCGAACGGTCCACCTTTGAAACGGGCGTGCGGGGCCTGCACCCGGAACTCATCAAGATGCTGGGCCGCCTGCACTACCGCACGAGCTATGGCCAGAACGTGCTGCGCCATTCCATCGAGGTCTCCCAGCTGGCGGGCATGATGGCCGCGGAGCTGGGAACAGACGTCCAGTCCGCCAAACGGGCGGGCCTGCTCCACGATCTGGGCAAGTCCGTGGACCACGAGATGGAGGGCTCCCATGTGGCCCTGGGCGTGGAATTTGCCCGCAAGTATCACGAAAAGGACGACATCATCCACGCCATCCAGGCCCATCACGGGGACGTGGAACCCCGCACCTTAGTGGCTTGCATCGTTCAGGCGGCGGACGCGATCTCCGCGGCACGCCCCGGCGCGCGGCGGGAGAATCTGGAGAATTATATCAAGCGTCTGGAGCAGCTGGAGACGATCACCGGCAGCTTCCCGGGCGTGGAAAAATCCTACGCCATCCAGGCGGGCCGCGAGGTGCGCGTGATGGTCAAGCCCGAGGAGGTCTCCGAGGACCGCATGGTGCTCCTGGCCCGGGACCTGGCCAAGAAGATCGAGGAAGAAATGGAATATCCCGGCCAGATCAAGGTCAACGTCCTGCGGGAGACCAAGGCCGTGGAGTATGCGAAATAAATCTGTTTGACGGACCCAAAGGGGGCGGGGCGGCAGCCCTGTCCCCTCTTTACTTTGGAAAGGGGGAAAAGCCTCTATGGAACTGCGCGTCCTTGCGGTGGGCGACGTGGTGGGCGAGGGCGGCATCGACTGCCTGAGCCGCTGCCTGCGGCCGCTCAAACGCCTCCGGGGGATCGATTTTACCGTGGTCAACGGGGAGAACGCCGCCGGCATCGGCATCCTGCCCCGTCAGGCCCAGGCGATTTTCGACGCGGGCGCCGATGTGATCACCCTGGGCAATCACAGCTACGGCAAGGGCCAGATCGTCCCGCTGCTGGAGGAGCACCGCTATCTGCTGCGTCCGGCCAACTACACCGGCCGCGCGCCGGGCCGGGGCACGGCCCTGTACGATCTCGGCCGCTGGAGCATCCGCGTCATCAACCTCCAGGGCCGCTGCAATCTCGATTTCAACTGCGACAATCCCTTCACCACCGCGGACCGCATTTTGAAGGAGGAGGAACCGGCCGCCTTCACCCTTGTGGATTTCCACGCCGAGGCCACCAGTGAAAAACGGGCCCTGGGCTATTACCTTGACGGCCGCGTCAGCGCCCTCTGGGGGACCCACACCCATGTGCAGACGGCGGACGAACAGATTTTGCCCGGCGGCACGGGCTACCTGACCGACGCCGGCATGACCGGACCGCTGCGCTCCGTCCTCGGGATGCCCCCGGAGCAGTCCATCGAGGGCTTCCTCGGCGGGATCCGGGGCCGCCATCAGACCGCGCCGGGCCCGTGCGCCATGCAGGGCGTGCTGTTCACCCTGGACGAAAGCGGCCGGTGCAGCGCCGTCGAGCGCGTGGACGTACAGTGAGGGCGGCGCGATGGTAAAAATTCTTCACGCCGCAGATTTTCATCTGGACAGCCCCTTTCTGAACCTGACGCCGGAGCAGGCCCGGTCGCGGCGGGGGGAGGCGCGCCAGAGCGTGCTCCGCCTGGCCCGGTTCGCCAACGCGGAGCATGTGGACCTTGTTCTCCTGGCCGGGGACCTGTTCGACGGACTGAACCTCTACCGGGAGACGGCGGAGACCCTGGCGGAGGCTTTGGCGGAGGTCGAGGGCCGGGTGTTCATCGCCCCGGGCAACCACGACCCTTACGACCCCCAGGGGCCCTACGGCACCGTCGCCTGGCCGGAAAACGTGCATATTTTCAAACACCGCACCATGGAGGCGGTGGAGCTGCCGGAGCTGGACTGCGTGGTCTACGGGGCGGCGTTCACGGAACCGGAGGAGCACGAAAGCCCCCTGCGGGGGTTCCGCGCGCCCGAGGACGGGCGGACCCATATTTTAGTGCTCCACGGCGACGTGGACGGCGGACGCCGCTACCGGCCCATCCCCCGGGGGGAGCTTGCCGAAAGCGGCCTGACCTACGCGGCTCTGGGCCATGTGCACCGATTCAGCGGCATCCAGAAGCTGTGGCGCACATGGTGGGCCTACCCCGGCTGTCCCGAGGGGCGGGGCTTTGACGAGTGCGGACCCCACGGCGTGATCCTGGGCACGGCGGACCCGTCGGGCTGCGATCTCCGGTTCGTCAGCTTTGCCCGGAGGAAGTACGAGATTCTGCGTCTGAACGTGACCGGACGCGTGCCCGAAACGGCGCTGCTGGACGCCGTGGAGGGCGCGGGAACCGCGTCGGACGTCTACCGGGTGATTTTCACCGGCGAGACGGCGGCGGGCGGCGTCGATCTGGAACGCGTGCGCCGCGCCGCGGCAGACCGGTTCTACCAGCTGGAGCTGCGGGACGAAACGCGCATGGCGGAGGATCTTTGGCAGCACGCGGGGGAGGATTCCCTGCGGGGTCTGTTTTTGAAGGAGCTGCTCCGCCGCCGCGGCCAGGCATCCGGGCCGGAGGAGGAGCAGCGCATCGAACAGGCCGCCCGGTTCGGCCTGTCGGCCCTGGAGAGCCGGGATTTATAGTCAAAAAAAGCGGCATCGCCGCTTTTTTGAAGGGGGTTTCGCTGCGCTCTGCGCGTCGTCAGAAGAAACTGCGCTCAGCTCCGTTCCTTCTTCCTCTCCCCCCACGCGACCCGCTCCGCTGGGCTCGCGTGGGGGCCCCTTTTGGCCCGCCTGTGGCGGGAGGGTCGACGCTCGCTTCGCGCAGAGTATTTTTTCGACGGCAAAGCCGCCGAAAAAATGATTGAAATTCTTTGCCGCCTGCGGACGGCAAACTCCTGCGGAGGGCTTCCCCCCTTCTGGGGAGGGGCTTTTCCCCTCTCCTGCGGAGGGTTTCCACCCTCCTGGGGAGGGGATTTTTTTGCGATTGTGATCTTGCCAGCTGCAAATGCGGCAATGATCCGGCAATGTGAAAGGAAAGGGCAGGACAGACCGGTTCGGTCTGTCTTGCCCTTCCTTTTTTGCGGGACGCTGCCCCGCTGTTTTTCTTTTTCCTTACGTCCCGTAGACCCTGACCCGGTATTCCACGCCCAGCTCCGCGCAGATCCTGCGGCAGTCCTCGATCTCCTCGGGGCCGATGCAGTCCACCACCGACAAGATCACCCGCGGCACCTGCTCCTTGACCCGACGGGCAAAGTCCAGCATCGCCTCGTAGCTGTTTTCATACTCCGGCGCGCAGCGGCGGTCATACGTCTCCTTGTCCCGCGCGTTCAGGGAGATGGACACCGTGTCGAACCGCCCGGCGAACAGGGGCGTCACGTCCTCGCCCCAGATCAGGTTCCCGTGGCCGTTGGTGTCCATGCGGATGGCGATGTCCGACGATTCCCGCACCCGGTCGCAGACCCACAGGATATCGTGCAGGCGGTACGTTGGCTCGCCGTAACCGCAGAAGACCAGCTCCCGGAACGCCGTCAGGTCCCGCCTCTGGATGTCCGCCCAGATCTCCTCCTTCGACGGCTCCCGCGCAAGCCACAGGCTGTCCGCCTCGCCCACGCCGTCCCCGTTCTGCCGCAGGCAGAAATCGCAGTGCATATCGCAGCGGTTGGTGGTATTGACATAAAGATTTTGGCCATAACTGTAGGTAATGGTCATCCCAAAGCACATCCTTCCCGGTTCAAACCAAAACGTCCGCCGCCGGAGGCCCTCCCCGGGCCGTCCGATGCGCCGCGGCGTTTTTCTCCATTGTAATGAAAAACCGCCTCCCTGTCAACGCGGCGGCGGGAAAAAGAGTAGACAGGGGAAATTTAAGTGTGTTATACTATTGCTGTATCAGCAATTTTTGCAATCGCCGGAAAGAGGGATCTCTGTTTTATGGAACTGACCTTTGGCTATGACCACACCGCCCAGACCGTATCGGTGCCGGAGGAAAACCTCCTGGGCGTCCTTGCCCCCAACGAACTGCCGTCGCCCGCCGGCGGGGAGGAGGCGCTGGTGCGCAGCGCCATCGCCCGCCCCATCGGCTGCGGCCCCTTGTCCGCCATCGTGCGGCCCGGGGAAAGGATCGCCATCGTCACCTCGGACGTCTCCCGGCCCATGCCCACCTGGAAGGTCATGCCGGCCCTGCTGGACGCCCTGTACGATTGCGGCGTCCGCCGCCGGGACATCACCCTGATCTTCGCCCGGGGCGTCCACCGCGCCCAGACGGAGGAGGAACGCCGCCGCCTGGCCGGGGACCGCGCCTTCTCCGAGATCACCTGCATCGACAGCGACAGTACGGACGTGGTCCGTCTCGGGACCACCCGCCTGGGCACCCCCGTGGAGATCATGCGCGCCGTGGCCGAAGCCGACCGGCGCATCTGTCTTGGCAACATCGAGTTCCACTATTTCGCCGGCTACAGCGGCGGCGCCAAGGCCATCATGCCCGGCGTCTCCACCCGCGCCGCCATCCGCGCCAACCACAGCCACATGGTCGAGCCCGGCTCCCACGCCGCCTCCCTGGCGGGCAACCCCGTGCGGGAGGACATCGAGGAGGCCGCCGCCATCGTGGGCGTAGACTTCATCGTCAACGTGGTGCTGGACGCCCATAAAAACATCGTCCACGCCGTGGCCGGGGACGTGACCGCCGCCCACCGGGCCGGCTGCGCCTTTTTGGAGCGCTTTTACCTGACGCCCATCCCCCGCCGGGCGGACATCGTCCTCGTCTCCCAGGGCGGCGCCCCCAAGGACGCCAATCTCTACCAGCTGCAAAAGGCCCTGGACAACGCCCGCCACGCCGTGCGCCCCGGCGGCGTCATCATCCTGATCGGCTGCGCCAAGGAGGGCTTCGGCGAGGATACCTTCGAGGCCTGGTTCCGGGAGGCAAGCTCCCCCCAGGCCCTGATCGACCGCCTGCGGGAGAATTTCACTTTAGGCGGCCACAAGGCCGCCGCCATCGCCCTGGTGGAGCAGACGGCGGACGTTTACCTGGTATCCGACTGGCCGGACGAGGCGGTCCGGGACATCTTCATGACCCCCTTCCCCTCCGCCGCGGACGCCCTGGCCGTCGCTTTTTCTGTGTGCGGTCCCCAGGCCACCGTCCTGGCCATGCCCTACGGCGGGAGCACGCTCCCCCGGGCGGAAGACTGACTACGCCTCCGGCGGGACCCGCCGGGGAGCATCCCGAAAGGAAGCATCATCCTATGGATCACAACGAATCGAACCAGACCGGCGGCGCGCCGGAGCAGGAGGACCTCCGCCGGACGGACGCCGCGCCGGAGACGGAGCCCGCCGTACCGGAAGCAGAAACGCCGGAAACGGAACCGGAGCAGACCGGCGCGGAGGCGGAGGCAGAGACGGAAGAAGCGGAAGCGGAGGAATCCGTCCAGAAGGCGGTGCTGCGCAAGCTCTGGCAGTCCACCAACTATCTGCTCATCCCCATGGTGGCGGTCTTCCTGCTCCTGGGCGTGTTCTTTTCCCTGGCCTACGTCCCCTCCGGCTCCATGGAGCCGACGCTGCCCACCAAGTCCCATTTCGTCGGCTGGCGGCTGCCCTATTTCCTCGGCGATCCCCTCCCGGCGCGGGGCGATATCGTGATGTTCCGCAGCGAGGAGCTGGACGAGCTGCTGGTCAAACGGGTCGTCGGCCTGCCCGGCGACGTGATCACGTTCCAGGACGGCGACGTCTATGTCAACGGCGCGTTGCTGGACGAACCGTATCTTGACCGGGAGCACCAGCATATCACCGAGGCCACAGGGGAGCTTTCCGTCTTTGAGGTCCCGGAGGATTCCATTTTCCTCCTGGGCGACAACCGGGACAGCTCCTTCGACAGCCGCCGCTGGAGCAATCCTTATATCCACGTCAAAAAGATCCGTTCCAAAGCCATCCTTGACGTGGCCGTTCTGCCGGAGTGTACCTGGCAGGGCGTGCGCTTCGTCAGCTGAAGGGCGCAAGACAGAGAGAACGCGGCCCCGGCGCGCTTTTACGCGCCCGCGGGCAGGGAGGTAGTTTGATTTATGGCGGAGAAACAGCCTTACCGGGGGGCGAAGATCCCCTCGGATGAAAACCGCGTCCAGATCCGGCGCACCGTCTGCGACATCTGCGGCGCGGGCTGCAACGTGGACGCGTACATCGAAAACGGACGGGTCATCAAGGTGACCGGCTGCAAGGACCCCCTTTACGGCAACGGCTATCTATGCGCCCGGGGCCATGCGAACCGTCCTTACATCTATCACGCCGAGCGGGTGCGCACGCCCCTGCGCCGGTCGGGCAAACGGGGCGAGGGCCTGTTTGAACCCATCTCCTGGGAGGAAGCCCTGGACGAGATCGGCAAGCGCCTGACCGAGTGCAGGCGGCGCTGGGACGCCTCCGCCGTGGCTTTCACCGGCGGCTTCAACCCCTGGGACCGGGCGGCCCTCCAGCGTCTGGCCCGGGCCTTCGGCTCTCCCAACTACGCCAACGGTAGCGCGATGAAATGCGCTGGCACCATCGCCGGCGGCGTGGCCGCCGGCTGCCCCTGTACGGCGGACCTCCGCCACAGCGGCGTGGTGCTCATGTGGGGCTGCAACCTCTACAACAAGGGAAACACCGTGGTGGACCCGGTGCTGACCCAGAAGCGGGGGGCGAAGGTCATCGCCATCGATCCGCGGGTCACCGTGTCCACCCAGCGTCTGGCAGACCTGCACTTGCAGCTCCGTCCGGGAACGGACGCCGCCCTGGCCCACGGCCTTGCCCGCATTTTGGTGGAAAAGGGCTGGATCGACAAGGCCTACATCGAACAGCACGTCCAGGGCTTTTTTGAATACCGCGCCTACATCAACGACTTTACCCCTGAGCGGGTGGAGCAGCTGACCGGAGTCCCGGCCAACCAGCTCCAGGCCGCGGCCCATATGATCATGCACAACGGCCCCATGTCCCTCATGATCGCCGGCAGCGCCTTTTCCCAGATGCGCAACGGCGTCCAGACCCGCAGGGCCGTCGAGGCGCTGTGCGCCATCACCGGCAATTACGACGTTCGCGGCGGGATGCTGCCCCAGGCCGCCCTCAGCGCCGAGGAACGGGTACTGGAGGAGTTCGTTTTTTCTGTGGCCGCCGAGAGCAAACGCGCCGGCGTAGGCGCCCAGCGCTATCCCCTGTTCGCCCGCTTTTCCGGCCAGTGCCAGATCGCGGATCTGCCTCGTCAGATTCGCCAGGGCGTTCCCTATCCCGTGCGCGCCCTGTGCTCCTTCGGTCTGAACATCCACGACTTCCCCGGCGATGGCAGTTGGGCCGAAGCCTTGCGGGACTTGGACTTTTTCGTGGACGCAGACCTGTTCCTCACCCGCACGGCGCGCTATGCCGACATCGTGCTCCCGGTCTGCTCCTCCTTTGAGCGGCAGATGCTCCATGTCACGCCGGAGCACAAGATTTACTACACCCCCGCCGTGATCACCCCCGAGGGCCAGGCCAGGCCGGATCTGGACATCATCTGCGCCCTGGCCTCCCGGATCGCGCCGGAGGACCCGCTGCTGGGCAGCGGCAGCGCCTATCTTTACGATTACTGGCTCTCCCGCCTGGACCTGTCCCTGGACATCCTGCGTCACGCCGCCGAGCCGGTGCAGTTGGCGGAGGAGGCGTACCATCCGGGGGAGTATACCGCCCGGGGCTACGCCACCGCCAGCGGTCGCTATGAGCTGCGCGCGTCGTGGATGGTCCAGACGGGCCAGAGCGCTCTACCGGAATACCGGGAGCCGCGGGCGGAGGCGGAGCGCAAGAAGTATCCTTTCGTGCTGTGCGTGGGCAACCGGGAGACCTTCGGGTTCCACTCCCGCACCTACCGCATCCCCTGGATCCGGGCCATGCACCCCCTGCCCACGGTGGATCTGCACCCCGAGGACGCCCAGCTGCTGGGCATCGCCCAGGGCGACCGGGTGCGGCTGACTACGGATCTGGGGAGCATTTTCCTGTACGCCTCCCTGACCCGGAGCATCCAACGGGGCATGGCCGCCATGCTCCCGGACTACCAGGAGGCGGACATCTGCTCGATCCTGCCGGCGGACTGCGTGGACCCCTGTTCCGGCATCCCCGCTCTGCGGGCCATGAGCTGCGCCATCACCAAGGCGGACTGAGAGAAAAGAGGAGGGAAGCACCATGGGAATCCATTGCGAGGTGCGCAAATGCACGGGCTGCGGCGCGTGCGCCGTGGCGTGCATGGACGAAAAGGACATCGCGCCGCCCCTGCTGCGCAAGATCGTGCGCAAGGAGCGGCTGGAGAGCGGCGAGCTTCAGCTGTCGTTCAACTCTCAGAGCTGTTTTCACTGCGTGACGACGCGCTGCGCCACGGTCTGTCCCACAGGGAGCATCCTGCGGGACACGGAGACGGGCATTGTCATCCATGACAACGCGCCCTGCATCGGCTGCGGCAAATGCGCGCTGGCATGTCCCTTTGGCGCGATCTTTTTCGACGAGGACCATATCATTCAAAAGTGCGACGGCTGTATCGACCGGGTGCGCCATGGCCTGGCGCCGGTGTGCGTGGAGGCATGTCCGCAGCAGGCGCTGGAGTGGGAATAGGTCATTGCGCGCGCGTTGCGGGGCAATGACCTGTTCCCCCCGGGGGCTACGCGCCCCCGGACCCCGCGGGTACTTTCTGTACGGACAGAAAGTGCCCAAAGAGCCGCTTAAGGGACGGCTCAAGCGCAGTGCTGCGCCTCCGCTGCGCTCCGGCACGACACTGCGATTCGCCTTACCCTTAAGAATCCCTTTTTGCTTTTTAGGTGTCTATGCTTTACGATACGTTAGTGCATCGTCTCTATGCGCAATCCGGTCATTGATCCCGGCCTCTCTGAGGTGCTTTGCGGCAGTCAGTGACCGCTTTATCGTATCTAATCACTGACAAGAGGAAGGGCAATGCACCGACGCGTGCTCCCTCTTGCGCCGCTCCCCGCTTCGCTGGCCGCTGAGTTGGGTGCGTAACGCTTGTGTTGCGTTGCTCGCTTTGGTGGTGTGGTAGTGGTTGGTTTCCCTGTCATTCCGAGGAGGGGCATAGCCCAGACGTGGGAATCCGTCCCTCGTCCCCCGTAAAACTCAAATGCGACCCGCTGCGATAGGCGCGCGTTTGAGTTTTTACGAGAGACGGAGGACGAAAGATATTGCACCCGTTAGCGGCAGCAGCGCAAGTAGTAGGGGTAGTCCTGTCTTGCACCCTTCCCCGGTTAATGATTAGACACGATAAAGCGGACACTAACCATCGCAAAGCATCTCGGAGAGACCGGTACCAATGACCGAACTGCGTACAGAGACAGCGCACCAACGTACCGCAAAGCATAGACACGCAAAAAACAAGAAAGGGATTCTTAAGGGGCGGCGACTGGCGATGTCGCGCCGGAGCTTCGCTCCGGCGCAGCATCGCAGTTGCGCCGCTCCTTAAGCAGTTCTTTGGTTACTTTCTGTCTGCACAGAAAGTAACCGCGGGTCTGGGACGCGCAGTCCCAGCGCAGCGGTCACATCGCCGTGACTATCAAAACCGCCCCGCGCCGCATGGCGCGCCCCCCCCCCCGCAACGGAGTTGCACGCAGGAACATTGCCCCGGCGGGGCGAAACCTTTTTCAAAAAATGCTTTAAGCCCTGTTCGGTTCTGCCTTCCGAACAGGGCTTAAAGCGTTAAGAGAGAGTAAGGAAAAGAAAGAATTTTGGTTACTTCCTGTCTGCATTTATACCATACCATGACCCGTCCCATAATTCTTGAACGAATTATAAAAAAACAATGAACAATTTGTGAACATTCCCCTTTTCCCGGGAAATTATAAAAAATCCGTCCGATTTGACGGACGGATTTACATAAAACCAGAGTTGTTTAGATGCCCAAAAACAGCGTGGCAATCCGAAAATATACCAGCAGCGACAGGGCGTCCACCACGGTGGAGATAAAGGGACTCGCCATCACCGCCGGGTCCAAGCCTAACTTTTCCGCCAGGATCGGCAGGCTGCACCCCACGATCTTCGCGCCCAGGACCGTACACAACAGCGTCAGACAGACCACGGCGGCTACCGCGACGGTCACCGCCGGATTGTGCATCATCCAGCGGTCTACCAGGAGCATCTTGACGAAATTCGCCGCCGCCAGACATACGCCGCACAGAAACGCCACCCGCAGCTCCTTCCAGATGACTCGCAGCGTATCGCCGAAGGAAATTTCCCCCAGGGACAAGGCGCGGATGACCGCGGTGGCGGCCTGGGTGCCGCTGTTGCCGCCGGTGCCCGAGAGCATGGGGATAAACGCCGTCAGGATGGCGCAGGCCATGAGGGCATCTTCAAACCGGGTCATGATCAGGCCGGTGAACGTGGCCGAGAGCATCAGGATCATCAGCCAGGGCGTGCGGGCCCGGACCGTCTCTAAAACGCCCGTTTTCAGATAGGGCTTGTCCGAGGGCATGATCGCCGCCATCTTTTCCATATCCTCCGTGGCCTCGGCCTGCATAACGTCCATGGCGTCGTCCACGGTGATGATGCCCACCAGGCGGTGCTCCTGGTCCACCACGGGCATGGCGATAAAATCATATTTGTTGAACATCTGGGACACCGTCTCCTGGTCGTCCAGGGTCTGGACGCAGACGATGCTGCTTTCCATGATGTCGCTGATGACGTCGTCCTCGTCGTGGAGCAGCAGGGTGCGCACGGAGACAAGGCCCGTGAGGACGCGGCTGTCGTTGACGACGTAGCAAAGATAGATCGTCTCCTTATCCACCCCCGTGCGGCGGATGCGCTTGAAGGCGGCTTCCACGGTCATGTCCGCCGTCAGGCTGACGAACTCCGTGGTCATGATGCTCCCGGCGCTGTCCTCGGGGTACTTCATCAACTCGTTGATGGCCCGGCGGCTCTCGGCGTCGCAGTGGTGCAGTATGCGATGGACGACGCTGGCGGGCATCTCCTCGATCAGGTCCACCGTATCGTCCAGATACATCTCCTCCAGAACCTCCTGGAGCTCCGTGTCACTGAAGGAACGGATCAGCAGCTCCTGCTGGTCGTTGTCCATCTCCACGAAGGTCTCCGCCGCCAGCTCCTTGGGCAGCAGGCGAAAGAGGATGGGCAGACGCCCTTCTGGGAATTCCGACAGCAGCAGGGCGATATCCGCCGGCTCCAGATCCACCATTTGTTCCCGCGCCGCGGCGTATTTCCCGTCGCGGATCAGCCGCTCGACCAAACCGGCGGTGAGGGCAAGATGTTCCTTCTGCATGGGTCCGTCTCCTCCTTCTGGGCTGTCGTTGTCCGGGACCTGCGGCGCACCGCCGGGGCAAACAGAAACGCCCCGCTCCCTTCTGCGCCCCTCCCGCGAAAAAGATCCCCAGGAGCCCCGCCCCGAAGGACGGGCGCGGGAAAACCGGAGCAAAAAAGAAAAAACCTCCGCCGCGCCGCCCATGCTTCAGGCAGGCCGCCGGAGGGGGAAGAAAAGCGCCCCCACGGCATGGCCGTGGCGGAACGCAAGCGACTTTCCACCGTTCGAGCTTTAGCATCTTAGGGCAGTGGTATTGTATTAGGAGACGCCTTGGGTTCGACCTCTCCTGCTGACCATCTCCCGGTGTCTCCACCGGTGCGCGGCAACAATCCGTATCCCTGAGGTAGCCTTACCTACCGGAAAACATGCAGTTGTATGGTTCCTGGATCGCTGTATTTTATACTATGCCAATCCGCCCGCCCTGTCAAGGCTTTTTGAAAAGTCCGGCGGCCCGGACACGCGGGAAGCCGGCGTCCTTTGGGGAATTTTCACAAGGGAAGGGCGAAGAAGGGGCAAAAAAAGAACGTAAGTTTTATTTGCTGTTCCCCCGCTCCTTGTGGTATACTATATAATTGATACTTTATCAAACCGCCCCGGCGGCGGGAAGGGAGACGTCATGGCAAAGACAGCGGGTGAAAAAACGAACGTGATGCGCATTTTGCAGCAGAAAAAGATCCCATACCGCCCCCTGTTCCAGGAGATCGCCCCCGGCGGCAGCGTGGACGGCGTGAGCGCCGCGGCCCGTCTGGGCCGGGAGGCGCGGCAGGTGTTCAAGACCCTGGTCACCCAGGGCGCTTCGGGGCAGTATTATGTGTTCGACATCCCGGCAGACGCGGCGCTGGACCTGAAAAAGGCGGCGAAGGCCGTGGGGGAGAAGTCCGTGGCCATGATCCAGCAAAAGGACCTGCTGCCCCTGACGGGCTACGTCCATGGCGGCTGTTCCCCCGTGGGCATGAAAAAACACTTCCCCACGGTGGTCGACGCCTCGGCCCTCGATTGGGAGACGGTCGTCGTCTCGGCGGGAAAGATCGGCGTGTCGGTGGAGCTGGCGCCTCAGGACCTGCTGGCGGCGGCGGACGCCGTGACCGCGGATGTGACGGTGGAGGCATCCTCCTGAAACGGACTCAGCTCCAGGCCCAGGGACAAGCCGAAGTCCAGACCCATGGCAAAAGCCTGCAAGGCCTCTTCTGCCCGGCCCTCGGGGATGGGATAGTCGCTTTTCAGGATTTCGTAGAGGAAATAAACGGTGTTGTCCATTTGCGGGCCCTCCAAAACTGCTAATTTAATTATGTGTCTTTATTTTAGACCAAATCATATTATGTGTCAAGGGGTATTTTAAGAGATGGGCAAAAGTATGGTTCCCTGCGGCCAGCGGCTCAAGGCGCTGCGCAAGGAAAAGGGCCTGAAGCAAAAGGAAATGGCGGAGCTTTTAGGCTGTACGGACCGCAATTATCAGAAAATGGAATACGGGGATATCAATATTCCGGGCCTGACCCTCATCCAGTTGGCGGATTATTTCGACGTCAGCCTGGATTACTTGGTAGGCCGCAGCGAAGACAGGAGGCGGTTTTGATGGCAAGCAATCCCGATTTTGTCAATTATATCTGCGAGCAGCTGGAGGACCTGGGAGCCGTCCGGTCCCGGAAGATGTTCGGGGAGTATATGGTCTACCTCAACGACAAGCCGGTGATCATCATCTGCGACGACCGGCCCATGGTGAAGATGCTCCCCTGTCTGGAGGAGCTGCTGCGGGACCGTCCCGCCGCGCCTCCCTACGAAGGGGCCAAGGACCATTATCTCCTGGACCCGGACGACCGGGACACCCTGCGGGAGGCGGCCCGGCGGGCGGAGGAAGTCACGCCCCTGCCCAAGAAGCGGAGCAGGAAAAAGAAGGACGCTGCCCCGGCGGAAGGGCTGGTACCCTGGGACGCGGCGTGGCCCGCCCACAGGAAACCGGAGCCGGAGGACATCGACCGCTGGGTGGACAGTCCGCTGTTCGCTGCCATGCAGGCCTGGCTGGCGGAGACCTACCAGATCTCCCCCTCGGTGGAGTTCAGCAAATGCTCCATGGACCGGGGGTGGAACCTGAAATATAAGAAGGGGAGCAAGTCTTTGTGCGTGCTCTATGTCCGGCCGGGGTGGTTCACCGCCCTGGTGACCCTGGGCGGCAAGCAGGCGGCCGGACTGGAGGCCCAGCTGTCCACCTTCTCCGATTCTTTCCGCAGGCTGTACGAAAAGACCCCGCCGTTCAACGGCGGCAAGTGGCTGGTGGTGGATGTGAAGGAGCCGGAGCAGCTAAAGGACGTCCAGCGGCTGATCCTGATGAAGGCCAAGCCGGTCAAGCAGCAGGACGCATGAGATCGGGCCAGGTTGAAGCGATATTTTTCATCGTGATGTAAAATATTGTGATAGAACTATCACACCATGGGATAAAAATTTTGTCAACAGGAGCGATGCCATCATAGAAATAAAACTGCCGGAATCTGGCCAGAGGCCGAAGATCTTGCGCATAAAGCGCCGCGGCGTCGGAAGAAACTGCGCTAAACTCCGCTTCCGCGGGCGAAGCCCGCGAAAGCTCCGTCC